>PWQG01000149.1 GCA_003556835.1 Gammaproteobacteria bacterium | reverse complement strand
CCCACATAGGAATGAGATCGCTGCGGCGGTCTCATTCCTGCCCGCTTTCGCGGGAACGACCTGGAATCCACCTCTTGATGCTCCCCTTCGCCTTGCGCAGCAGACCATCCCCCCATACCGCCCTGGCACCGGGACCATTCCGGCGGAACAGTCGATGACTCATCAGCCTCCGTCCGCCGTCAACCCAGTCCGCCTTGTAGGCCTCTTCACCGCGAAGAAAGTCATAGCGGGTGAATCCGGAGCGCAGGGCGTCGGCAAAGGTTTCTCCGATCAGCACCAGGCCGACGCTGCGTGAGCGCCATTCGGGATCCATGCCGGACTGGTAGTAATAGAACGTCTTGCCACGGGTCAGCGCATAGACACTGGCCACTGCACTGCCCTGCACCCAAAGGGTATACAGGCGAACATGGCCCTTGGCCGCCAGGCCGATGAGCGCCTCGCGATGAAAAGCTTCGACTGCCGCACCTTCAATGCCCGATGATCCCCCGGCCTTCGCCCAGCGCAGCCGATGCAGACGAAAGAACTCACTCAGGGCCGGTGCCAGTGTGTTCGGGTCCCTACACAGGTCAACACGAAACCCCGGTTGACTTGCCAGCCATTTCCGACGTCTGCGATAGTTTTCACCACGACGGGATTGCCGCAGAAACACCTCAGGCGACTGTTCCGGATCGAGATCACCGGCCGGGCACAGCAGCCCCGGTGTCGATTGCAGTTCGTATTCGTCGCCCATTGCCTGGCAAAGATGCTGTGCCGTACTCGAGTGCTCATCCATGTCACGCAGTTCCAGCAAGTCCCAGCTTTCCTGCCGAGCGAATAGTGCCTGCGCAGAAGCCGCGACCACCGCCTTTTCCCAACCGGGCTCGATCAAGGCGTCGAGGTAGTCACTGCCGACATGGTCATCGCCAATGAACCGCAGTCTATGCACGCGTCGCAAGCCGACCCGGGTGACTTCGAGGCTCAGTGGCAGCAGCCCCCGCGCGATGCCACGAGTGTCGCGGGCAATGAGCACCCGGGGCTTCCTGGTCCCGCCCAGATGCCGCCACCAGGCAAGCTGCCAGTCCCGGGTCATGAAGACATCGGCGTCGGCGACTTCGTACAATCGCTGCCATTCGGAGCCGAGACCAATCAACGCTCTGGTGTCAGTAACCAAATCGATCGTCAGTGCCGGTTTGTGGGTGGCATCATCCATGGGCGACGGCGGCTGGATCCATTTCAGGTTCGCTGGCTCGCAATGCCAGCTTCACCTCGTCGGCAATCCAGTCCATGGTGGCCGGTGACAGATCCTGGTGACAGGGAATCTCGAGGATGTGGCGACGGGCGCGCATGGCCTCGGGGAATTCGACCGGATCACAGGACGGGTGATGCTCACCCCAGAAATCGATTGCACGAATTCCGCGCCCCTCCAGCCGCTTCAGCATGGCCGGCTTGTCGTTGACCCAAAGCGGGTAGAACAGTGGACATACACCGGGATCAAGACGATCGAACAGTGACGGGGAAAGGCCATCGAGTCGTTCGAGCAGCATCAGATAGTTCCGCCGCCGGGTTGCCACGATCGTATCCATCGATTGCCTTCGAGCGATTGAAAGTGTCAACGGCGAGATGCCCAGATCGGCATGCTCTGGATTGAAGTGCATGGTCCCGACAGCAACTCGTTCAATGCGCGTAATGTCAACCACGCCATGAGCCAGGCGACGGATGGCAGCACGCAGCAAGCTGCCCACCGCTCCAGCCCGCATTTCCAGGTTCAAGAGCATCGACGAGAGTGTCAGGCTGAGCACAGTCGCCATCGGCGGAGATCGCAACTTTTTGCATGTCCCGTGCCTGGGCTTGTTGAATTTCAATGCACCGCCATTGGGCACGGGCAGCGACTTGTAAAGGCAGAAAATGCTGACATCACCGCGAGCACCCAGGTCAAAGGTGCCGTCGGTCGACAGCAAGGACAGGGCGCAATCTTCAATCAGACTCACCCCGTATTCATTGGCAAGCTGGCGCATCCGCACGGCCGGACCGGGGAAGCCCGCATAGTGAATCAAGTACAAGGCACGGGTATTCGGGCCTATGCGTCGTTCAAGGTCGGCCAGATCGACCTGCCAGTGTGCGTCCACCTGGTAAAACACCGGAAGCGCCCCGGCGGCAGCCACGGCTTCGACCTCGACCCCATGATGGTAGGCCGGCATGAGGATTTCACCGCCACCAAGATCGAGCAGGCGGCAGGCCTCGACGATTGCGTTGCGGGCAAGGAAGTACCAGTGGACATCGCCGCCGGCAAATGGTGGCAGGCGCTGGGCCCTGGTCCGCCCCAGCAACATGGACGGATACAGCGTGGGTGTATCCGGAATAAGGCGAGCATTTTTCATGACTGGAACTTCCCCCTCCATCGACGTACTCCTGGTACGAGTTGAAACTTCAGTGTTCGCAGGATTTTTCCGTAAGGCGTGTTTCGAAAGACAAACAGCCAGTCCTGCGCACAAGCGATCGGCTTCCAGTCCTGTTTCCAGGGCATGTCCTCGCCGAGAAAGTCAACATGGTCGAGCTTGCGTTCAACACCATCTCGAAGCACCTCGGCCATCAGCAACTGACCGGGGCTGTAGCGGGAATAGTTCTCGTCATAGGCCGGCTTGAGCAGTGCATAGCAACCCCTATGCTCGATGCCGTACTGGAAGGCAATCATGTGTTCATCCAGATACAGCGCCCAAAGCGCAAGCTGGCCCTGCGAGGCCAGAACTCGGGCCAGATCGGTATAGAAACCCAGTGTGGCGGCATCCTGGGCAATGGCGGTTCCGGCAACCCCCTTCCAGCCGCTGAGCTCCAGAGCGATACCCGCGGCAACCAGCGCATCCGATCCCGAACAGCGCTCGACCCGCACCACGCCAAGCGCTTCCAGGCCATGGCGGCGGCGGCGAAGATTGGCCCTGAAACGACTTGTCAGCTGGCTCTCCAGTTCCGGCCATGTTGGCGGCAGAAGGCGGCATGGAGATTGCGTCCCGGGCCATCGTCCGATGAAGAAACCTTTCTTTCTTGCCACCTGTTCCAGCGCACGGGCGCGTCCCTTTCGCGGCAAATCGGTCAAAATCAGGGCATCCCAGTCCCGCTGCTCAGCCAGAAAGTCCAGAAACATCGCACTGGCCATTTCCGGCTGATCTGCGATCAGATCGAAACGCGCCGAATGCAGGTTGGCTGCACTGCGCAACTCGCGCAGCGGCAAGCCGTGCAGAACGGTCCAGCGGCGCAACAGTGGCAGGGCCGCAACCAGGCAATCGGTCTCATCGCGCAAGACCAGCACAAAGAGGCTTCCGTTGGAAAAGTGATCGAGCCAGGTGCTGAGGAATTCATGACGATGAAAAATCTGATCGTCCGTACGGCTGACCAGGGCATTCCATTCACTCCGCAATGCAGCAAACTCGCTGTGTTCGGAAACAGCTTCAACCTGCAAGGCAGACGAATGGACTGGCATCTCCCTCAGCAGCATGTCCCGACCTCAGTGCGGCAACGCACGAATTCAGGCATGGATTTGTGCCAGAGTCGCAGTATCCCCTGCATCCATGTCCCCAGGAAACAAGAGCCGCCATGCCTACACTGCAATCTCTTTCCCTGCTTCCACTTCTTTTCGTGCTGAGCTTTCCAGCCGATGCAGCCGAGACCTGGTATGTGCGAGCCGACGGCGGCAATGCCAGTGAGTGCGATGGCACGGCAGACCTCGCCTACGATGACAGCGGCGACAATCAGTCCTGCGCCTGGTCGCACCCATTTATCGCCTTGCCTCCCGGTGGCCGGGCACGTATCAGCGGCGGCGACACACTTCACATCGGCCCCGGCAGTTACCGGATGGGACTCGGTGCACCAGCCACCGAGAACTGCGATGCCGCTTACAGCTGGGAATGTCATATGGCCCTCATCCCCAGCGGACCGACCCCGGACCAGCCGACCCGGATACTCGGGCACGGTCACGATGATGGATGCACGGATGCGCCGCAGTTGTGGGGTACCGAGCGCTCCTGGATGGTCATCAACCTCGAAGGCAGCGATCACGTGGAACTGGCCTGCCTCGAGATTACCGACCGCGGCAGCTGTATCGAGGCGCATTGCCACAACGGGCGATGTGACGGCGAAGTCGCTGCCTGCCAGAGAGATCAGCCTCCATTCGGAGACTGGTCGCCAACCGGAATTTCGGCGCGTGATTCCAGTCACGTGCTGTTGCGCAATCTGAACATTCACGGTATGGCCAATCGTGGAATCTATGCCGGGCGCTTGAGCGACTGGACACTGGAGCGCGTAACGATTCGAGCCAATGGCTGGGCAGGCTGGGACGGCGACATTGGCCCGGACAGCGCCAACAGCGGGGAGATTGTTCTCCGCCAGGTCGAGATTGCCTTCAATGGCTGTGCCGAAAGATGGCCGGACGGAGAAATATTCGGCTGCTGGGCACAGGGCGGCGGCGGCTATGGTGACGGTATCGGAACCGCCGAGACCGGCGGACACTGGATCTTCGAAGACAGCAGGGTTCACCACAACACTTCCGACGGCATCGACCTGCTCTACATGACCGATGACGGACAGGTCACGATCAGCCGCACCCGTGTGGAAGGCAATGCCGGCAATCAGATCAAGGTTTCGCGCAGCAGCCGGATCAGCGACAGCGTGATCATCGGCAACTGCGGATACTTCACCGATCATGCCAACATGCATGATTCGGATCACTGTCGTGGACTGGGCGATGCCATTTACCTCGGACTGGACAGCGGCTCGCAGACCACACTGTCCGACAACATCATCACCGGCCAGGGCAACTGCCTGATCAGCACCGGCGGCAGCGATCGCCATTCGGACCTGACCATGAGCGGCAACTTCCTTCTGGGGATGCCTTACTGGCATGACAACCAGACCAGAAGTTGTCTGTTTTATGCCGATTCGAGTCGCGGTACGGTGAGCTGGGAGGACAACGTCATCGAAGGAGTCCGCCACGGTTACTGTCCCGGAGACAGCCGCTGTGATCCCTGCTGCGGCCATTGAGGATGATGTCGTTGTGCATTCTGACCCGTTCATGACCGGAAGCATCGATGCGGAACACCGGCCCGGAAACGAGCCATTGTCCGGCAACCTGGAGAACCTGATTGTGGACAAAGACTCGATCCTCTGATGCTTTGGGAATCTGCTTCCGTTCATATGATCATCACCCTGACGGCATGGGGCACAATCCTCTGTTCGCTAGCGCACAGAGCGTGAGCGACCGGAAGACCACGATGATTTCGTTGGAGCTCGGCCAGGAGTAGCCATACTTGGCGGCAGAAGCCGTGCCGACGCGCTGACCACCCGGTATCCATCGGGCACGTCGGTCACCACAACCGTATTGGCACCAACGATCACGTCGTCACCAATCCCGACAGAACCAATCACCATCGCACCCGCTCCGACATAGACCCGGTCTCCGAGCACGGGATAGCCATCAGAACGTCCGGCACCGCGTGAACCGATCGTCACCCCCTGTCCGATCGAACAACCGGCACCCATTGTGCAGTGGAGCACAATTCCGCCGAAGTGGCCTATGTAGAAGCCGGGCCCTATTCTGCAGTTGCTCGAGATACTGATACCGAAAAGAATCTGCACCAGGAAATCGAAAAGGCGGTAAATCAGCTTGATCGGAAAAGCCAGCCAGCGTGGACGGATGAGACGACTCCATCGGCCCAACCGAAAGACGGCTATAGCCAGAAAGCCAAACTCGGTGGCAGCAGCAAGGCGAGCGCGCAAGGGGCCATGAATGCCAATCATGGTCGCCAGGTATCGTTGATAATCGGCACGGAAATCACTGGCTGGCTTCTCCCTGTCGTTCATCGGCGTTGCTCAGCTCAGACTGCTTGGTGTGGTGCTTGACTATCGAGCAAAACACTCCTGGCGGTCTGTTCGATAACCGACATTGCACACAGGGTTTGTCAGAAAACGGCCCTGAATCGGCTGGCTTTGATCATGAGCACTCCGTGATTCGGCCAGGCCGGTCAGATATCTCAGATGTCGACCAGGTCTCCAAATCTCAGCCCCCGAGCCAGCAAGCTCGGGTGTGGAGCATACCCGCGTTGCCAGTGGGCCAGCCCGACCCGGTCACGTGCAATGCTCAAGCTGAACAGGTGGCGCGGTTTGATCGAGCAATTGTCAGCACCCGCATGCATGATGTCGCTGCGATAGATGATCACGGTCCCTTTTCTCGGGGTCGTCCTTACCTGAGTGAAGTCAAGCAAGTCACGACGATGCCTGAACATGCGCCAGAGGTTGAGCGGATTGAGCATCATAAGGTTGAACTGGTAGGTCTTGCCAAGCAGAAACCGAAGCAGATTGGGTTGGTGGTCATCCTGCCGCCGCGAGAAGACCCGATCGACAAACTCCCCGGGCGCCAGTTCCGGATGGCATGCTCGGCGCATGGAAAACAGCTTGCGCAGGTTGTTCCTCAGCACAATCAGATTGGATCTTATTCGGAAGAGTTCAGCCAGCTCATAGGCCTTCCCTCCCAATTTCATCTGCCCCCCGCCATAGCGGTGCGTGCCAGGCACGAATACAGTCCCTCCCTGGTCTGGATCAACATCATCAACTGCTACAAATATGGAAATGGCTCCGTAGGGATCATGATGAAAGTACTGATGAGAACAGCCAAGGTAACTGGTCAGAGTGGTTATCTCCATCACGGCCCTGGACTGCCCGCAATACTCCGACAGGACCGGTTTCAGACGTCGGCAGACCATTCCGGAATAGGCAAGGACCTCGGGCGTACTGGGCAGGGAACAGAAGTCCCTCCTGCGGTGGTGGTTGTCCGTTTCACTGGCAAAGGAGGCCTGCCTTCTTTCCGGATCGTCAAGTACCGACTGAATCAGCGCCCGGCCCGTGTCAGCCTCGTCCACTGACAAGGCGCATGGAACAACGACGAACCCGTTCTCGTCCAGACTGTCACACACGCGCTGCGCACAAGCGGCAGTCAACTGCCCTTCAGCGTCGAGATTCGCCTCGATTTCGTATTCGGCCCATGCCAGTCGTTTCTCAAGCGACTGCCAGGACGCGCCCGATTCATCACATTCGTGTCTGGGGCCTTGCTCCTGCGAGTCAGTTGCGTACCTCATCTCCAAGCCGTCCCAAGCGAATGGTCACGCCGAGACTGTCGTTTGCACCTGGTTCAACCGTCTGTACGCCAGCGTACACTGGCGCCAGGGTTGCGGCGAGCCGGACGGTCTCATGTACGCTACCGTACAGACCGAAATGCTGATCTGAACGATGCTAATGGCAGTTTCCTTTTCTGGCAGGGTGATTCACTCATGCTTGAGAGAACCATCTCATCTTGTGCTGGACACCTATTTCCACGACCCAGACGCATGACATGGCATTCTCGAATCTGGCTCCAGACCGGATTCAGGTGCACGCCGCTCAATCAACCCAGCCACTGGCGCTCATGCTTGTGCAGAGTGCCTGAGCACTGCGTCAGTGCGGATGGCCCCGTTTTCTTTGAATTTTCCATACCGGACCATTCCGTTTTCTCGACCTGGACGGTCAAGTTTCGGGAACCGGTCAGCTGAGACTGGAGATGTCGCTGGAATCCACAGAGCGCTGGACTGATGTCACACAAGCACCTGGAGAATCGTCAAGGCTTCGGGAGCCAGGAACCGGACTTGAAATCCGGAGCAATTGCAACCCGGACATTTTCAGTCAATTGCAACCTGAGTGGGATGAGCTTTGTGCACGCGCACATGTGAAGAGTCCGTTTCTTGAATGCAGGTGGTTTCGATCCTGGTGGCAGGCGTTCGGCAAGGATCACCAACTGCAGTTGGTCACCATCCGTCGCAGTGGACAACTGCAAGGGGTCTTGCCGTTGATGTTGAGTCAGGCCTGGATCTTCGGCATCCCCTGCCGTCGTCTCGGCGCCATCAGCAACGAACATACCCCGCGTTTCGACTTCATTCTTTCAGACGAATCAAAGCAGATTCACCAGGCAGCCTGGGAGTACCTTCTTGCCCGTCAGCCTGAATGGGATATTCTCGATCTTCCCCGATTGCCTGAAACTTCTGAAACACTTCATCTTCTGAGCCGATTCGCCGATGAGAGAGGCATTCGTCACAGTATATGGAAGAAGGCTCCCGGCTCGCCTTGGGTCGATATGGAAGCCAGCTGGGGAGACTACCTTCAGCAGCGAAGTGCCGGTTTTCGCAAGTCCCTGCGACGTAAGTTTCGCCAGTTGTCCAGTGCAGGCCGATACGTACTTGAAACGGTGACAGAACCGGATGCAATCGACCAGGCACTTGCTGATGGTTTCCAGATCGAGGCCAAGGGCTGGAAGAATCGTAGCAAGACAGCAATCGCCACTCAGACCGAGGCCCTGGTCTTCTATACCAGGCTGGCCCGTGATCTGACGGAAACTGGAAATCTGCGCCTGCACTTTCTCGCTCTGGACGACAAGCGGATAGCCTTCGACTACAGTATTTTCAGGCACAATCGTCTCTATTCGCTGAAGTCAGGGCTGGATATCGATCATGCAAAGCACTCTCCAGGGACCTTGTTGCTTTATCTGATCCTCGAGAAAGCACATGGCGAGGAACTGCTCGAGTTGGATTTACTTGGAACCGCAGATGAGTTCAAGATGCAGTGGACTCGCAACACGCGCCCCAATCCCTGGCTACTGGTCTACTCCGACTCGATTCGGGGTCGCTTGCTGTTCTTGCTGAAAGTCAGGGCAGTGCCCGCCATCAAGAGGATGATTCAACGCTTTCCCGCAACAATGCGCCGCAAAGATCAAACATGACAACCGGGATCATGCGGAAAGGAAGATTCAATCATTGGGTGAGTTCCTCGAAGCTGTCTGGTCAAACTCCTGAGTAGCACGTTGCAATCCGGATTGATGACTGACCTTGTCGGATCGGCACATGCCCTGAGCCGCCAGAGTGCCAGTCCGGTCGTTCCGACCGGCTGCCGATTTCTCTTGAAGCAGGGCGTCATAGGTTGCCAGCAAGCGCTGTCCGATTGCGGTCCAGCCATAACGCTGTTCGACCAGCTCGCGGGCTCGCCGCCCCAGGCTCCGGCGGAGCTCGGGGTTGTCCAGCAGCCGTCTCACGGCTTCTGCAAATTCTTCCGGCGTATCAGCCAGCAACACATTCTGTCCGTCGATCAGCTCAATGCCCTCGGCACCCACGCGCGTGCTGACAATGGCCTTGCCCATGGCCATGGCCTCGAGAATTTTCAAACGGGTGCCACTGCCGGCACGTAGCGGTACGACAAACACGGCGGTCTGTTGGACCAATGGCCGCAAGTCGTCCACGAAGCCGGTGAAGTTGACCCGTCCGGCCAGGGATTCGGGGACTGAAAGCAATTGGTTTCGCCCGATCACTTTCAAGTGCACTCCGGGACGGT
>PWQG01000069.1 GCA_003556835.1 Gammaproteobacteria bacterium | reverse complement strand
CCATCAATGGCGATCGAGGGTCCTGCAACACAACACCAGCTCCAAAAATCTGACAGCGAGGTACGCTGTTAGGGCAGGGAAGCAGCACACGTAACGCGCTGATAGGGGGATGGGAACGCTCCGCTAATGTGCGCCGCCTGAGGAGTCACCATTCAGCGGTTTGTTAGCAGCCTCTGCCTTCAAACGCTCAACCAGCCAGACTTTAATAATCGACTGCCGCGTAACACCAATACGAGCCGCTTCACGATCCAGCGACTCGACTACCCAAGTAGGGAAGTCGACATTTATCCGTTTCTGTTCCTGGTTAGCGCGTCGCGCCGTGGAAAGATCAAGATCATCAATGATGTCTTTCTTAGCTTGGTCAAATTTCTTGTCAAAATCTTTAGCTTTCATACAGCTCTACCTCTCGTTTGCGAGAACGTCTCACAGAAATGAGCCGGATTTTTCCGTTTCTATAGGTGACAACGGCAGACCAATGCTTTTGACCAATAAGGCCTACGATCAGAAATCGAGGCTCATCTTCAGATTTGGCTCGGATCTCCAGCAGGTCAGGGTCATTCCATAGAGCCTGCGCGTCCAGAAAGTCAATTCCGTGCTTCTCCAGATTGGTCTGACTTTTGTCGTCATCGTATTCGAAATCGCTCATGAGTATAAATTATCCCTTTTCTACTCACCTGGCAAGAGGCGCGGATCCTGGATGGCTGCTGACAGTACAAGTAGCGCGCTGACATAGGAAATTCAACCTTCTCGGGGTGCGCGGGAAATATCCATGGCACGCTCCATATACCGCAAACCGAAACCCTGGCACCGTAACCCAGCACAAACCATAGTTTTGTTTCATGGCATATAACAGTGATATCTGCCACCCGTTCAGGGTGGCATCCGGTCAGCATTGAGAGGCGAGGCACTACGTGTGCTGTCTCTCCCCCTGGCAGTTTACCTCGCAGTCAGAGCTGTCGGGTGGGTGTGGGCTTCCCGGACCCTCGATCGCCATGGATGGCGATCGCGGAGCGCCCCAGGGATGGGCTTGAGCGTGTCCGGCAGCCCGTGCCCCACCCCTCGATGCGCCCTACGAAGTACTAATTCAAGAACCGGGTAAAGAGGGAATCAGCGAACGGTGATACCTTGCGAAGCCATGTATTCCTTGGCCTGCTCGATGCTGTACTCCCCGAAGTGGAAGATGCTCGCGGCGAGCACGGCATCCGCGCCCCCCTGCTGAACCCCATCCACCAGGTGCTGCAGATTACCCACACCACCCGAGGCGATTATCGGTACATCCACCGCTTCACTCACGGCGCGGTTCAGGGCCAGGTCGAAGCCGATCTTGGTGCCATCGCGGTCCATGCTGGTCAGCAGGATTTCGCCGGCGCCGAGGTCGACCATGCGGCGGACCCAGTCCACGGCGTCCAGGCCAGTGGGCTTGCGGCCGCCGTGGGTGAAGATCTCCCAGCGGTCGGGTTCATTCTCGCCGCTGACCTTCTTGGCATCCACGGCCACCACGATGCATTGTGACCCGAAACGCTCGGCGGCCTCGCGCACAAAGTCGGGATTGAACACGGCGGCGGTGTTGATGGCCACCTTGTCGGCGCCGGCGTTGAGCATGGTGCGGATATCTTCGAGGCTTCGTATTCCGCCGCCGACGGTCAGGGGGATGAAGACCTGTCCGGCAATGGCTTCGACGGTATGCACCGTGGTTTCGCGACCTTCATGGGAGGCGGTGATATCGAGGAAGGTGATTTCATCGGCACCGGCATCACTGTAGCGCCGGGAAATCTCCACCGGATCACCGGCGTCGCGGATGTCGACAAACTTGACACCCTTGACGACACGGCCCTGATCACAATCAAGGCAGGGTATGATTCGCTTTGCCAGTGCCATGTCTACCTCAGCTGTTCTCGTCGCAATAACGTTGAGCACCGGCCAGGTCGAGGGCGCCTTCGTAGATGGCACGGCCGGTGATGGCGCCCATGATGCCGGCACCGGTTTCAGTGCGGGCCACGGCCTGTAGGGCCATGATGTCGTCCAGGCTGCTGACCCCTCCGGAAGCAATAACCGGGATATCCGATGCGGCTGCCAGAGCCGCGGTGGCCTCGATATTGGCCCCCTGCATCATGCCATCGCGGGCGATGTCGGTGTAGATGATCGCTTCCACTCCCGCATCCGCGAACTTTCGCGCCAGGTCTATCACATGAACACTGGATACTTCCGCCCAGCCGTCGGTTGCCACGTAGCCGTCTTTTGCATCCAGACCCACGATGATTCTGCCGGGAAACTTCTCACAGACCTCTTTGACAAAAGGCGGATTCTTGACCGCCTGCGTACCTATGATGACATAGCTGACGCCGGCCTTGAGGTAATAATCGATGGTCCCGGTATCACGAATGCCGCCGCCAATCTGCAGGGGCAGGTCGGGACAGGCCCTGGCTATGTCCTCGACCACCTGCCCGTTGACCGGCTCGCCGGCAAAAGCACCATTGAGGTCCACCAGGTGCAGGCGGCGGGCACCCTGCGCCTGCCATTGGCGAGCCACCTTGACCGGATCATCGGAAAAAACCGTGCTATCTTCCATTCGGCCCTGACGCAGACGCACACATTGGCCGTCTTTCAGGTCTATCGCGGGTATGACCAACATAAGAACTCTCTACACCAGATCAGGATCAGGCGATACTGCCGTCCCATTCCAGAAAATTCTCCAGCAATTGTAAACCAACGTGCTGGCTTTTCTCCGGATGGAACTGGACCGCAAAAATGTTTTCCCGCTGCAGCGCTGCGGTGAATTCGATTCCGTACTCCGCCACGCCGGCCACTTCCCCGGCATCGGCGGATTCAACGTAATAGCTGTGCACAAAGTAAAAGCGACTGTTGTCGGCTATGCCTTGCCAGAGCGGGTGTGCAGTTTTCTGCTGCACGCAGTTCCAGCCCATATGCGGCACCTTCAATCGGTTCCCTTCAGCATCAACAAGACTGCCTCCACCACCAAAACGTCGCACCCGGCCCTCAAAAAGCCCGAGACAATCAACATGTCCGTTCTCCTCACTGGACTGCATCAGGGCCTGCATGCCCACACAGATGGCCAGCATGGGTTTGCTGCGAATGGCTTCGCGGACAATCTCGTCGACACCCAGGCGCCGGATTTCAGCCATGCAATCCCGGATGGCGCCAACACCGGGAAAGATGATCCGGTCGGCAGCCAGGATGGTTGCGGCCTCACCAGAGACCTGCACACGGACTTCATTACCGCTACGAACGGCAACATGCTCCAGGGCCTTGGCCACGGAGTGCAGATTGCCCATGCCATAATCAATGACTGCGATGGTATTCATAATGCACGCTGAACCGGATGGGTTGCTTCAGAGGCTGCCTTTAGTGGACGGCACAACACCCGCGCTGCGGGGGTCGAGCTCCATGGCCATGCGCAGGGCGCGGCCGAAGGCCTTGTACACGGTTTCAATCTGGTGGTGCGTATTGATGCCACGCAGGGTGTCAACGTGCAGGGTCACCAGGGCGTGATTGACAAAACCCTGGAAGAACTCACGGAACAGGTCGACATCAAAGCCGCCCACCACTGCACGGGTGAAGGGCACGTGGAATTCCAGGCCGGGACGGCCCGAAAAGTCGATCACGACTCGTGACAAGGCTTCATCCAGGGGCACGTAGGCGTGGCCATAACGGCGGATGCCCTTGCGATCCAGGGCCTTGTTGAAAGCCTGGCCCAGGGTGATGCCCAGATCCTCCACGGTGTGGTGGTCGTCGATCTCCAGGTCTCCCTTCGACATGATCTGCATGTCGATCAGGCCGTGACGGGCCACCTGCTCCAGCATGTGGTCCAGAAACGGCACTCCCGTGGTGCAGTCGAACTGCCCGGTGCCGTCGAGATTGATGGAAACACGGATCTGCGTTTCCCTGGTGTTGCGTTCGACCGTGGCCGTGCGCTGAGCCTGGGACATGGTGATTGCCCTGCAAGAATGGTAAGTGAGAAACCCGCGCATTATAAAGCCTCAGGGGATGCAAAGAAAGCGCAGCCGAGATGCATGGATGTGCCACTGGCTCAATACCGCATCCAGGTCCGGGCCAGCCGCTGAGCCTGTCAATCGATAAACACGCACGGTACACTGAAAAGCTGTTTTATTCCGACCAGGACTCCATGAAACGTACACCGCGCCTTCACAGAATCTACAATCTCCGCATGGCATTACTGGCCTATGTACTGATTCCGGTCATCATTGCCGTGAGCGCTGCCGCCTCCTGGTCCCTGAGGGTTCTGGAGAATCAGGTGGATGCACGCATGCAGGAGGACATCGAGCTGATCGCCCGCGCCATCCGACTCCCCCTGAGCCATGCCCTGGAGCGCGACCGACGCGGCAGCATCCAGCAGGCACTGGATTCGGCCTTCAATATCGATGTGGTCTATGGAGCCTATGTCTACGATGAGGATGGACAGGAAATCGCCCGCAGCGGCCAGCGCCGGGACACCGTCCAGACTTCCGAAGCGGCGGCGCTGGCCGCTGCCGGTGATCCCCTGGGAGAGTTCTCGGAAGCCGGCGAGGAAATGATCTTTTCCTATTTTGTGCCCCTCACCGACACCGGCGGTCGCATCAACGGCCTGCTGCAGGTGACCCGCCGCGGCAGTGATTTCAGTGACTATATCGCCATGGTCCGCCAGGGCGCCATGATGGCATTGCTGGCCACCTGCCTGTTGCTGGCCGCACTGGTTCTGTTCGGCCATTATGGTGCGGTCGGGCGTCACCTGCGCCGCATCAGTGACGGCATGACCCAGGTCAAGGGCGGGCAGACGGACCGGCGCCTGGCTGAAGACGGTCCCGCGGAGATCCAGGTACTGTCGGGCGGCATCAACGATATGCTCGACCGCATCCGCAACTCCCAGGAAGAAATCGCGCAGCGTCAGGCCCAGGAAACCGAACTGCGACTGCGGCTGCAGGAATCAGAGAAGCTGGCTGCAATCGGGCAACTCGCTTCAGGCATCGCCCATGAGCTTGGCACCCCGCTGAGCACCGTCGACGGCAAGGCACAGCAGGTGCTGCGCCGCGACGATCTGGATGAAGGGCTGCGCCAGAGCATCGGTAAAATGCGCACCGAAGCGGCCCGGATGGAAAAGATCATCCAACAATTGCTTGATTTCGGCCGCCGCAACCCCCTGCAACGGGTCAGCATGGACATTGGCGCCCTGGTCCGCGCCGCGCTGGAAAAGATGGAACAGGACATCCAGCAGCGAAATATCCGGGTCGAGCTACCGGAATCGGATCCCGGCATTTCACTGGACGTGGACCCGATCCGGTTTGAGCAGGCCCTGGGCAACCTGCTGGCCAATGCCACCCAGGCCTGCCGCGAGAAGGTCCGGGTAAACTGGCGAACAATCGATGCCCGGCAGATCGAGATCAGTGTGGAAGACGATGGCCCCGGTGTCGACGAGAGCAATCTGTCCCAATTGTTCGACCCCTTCTTCACCACCAAATCGGTGGGCCAGGGTACCGGACTCGGTCTGTCGGTGGCCCATGCGGCCATCACCGATCACGACGGGCATATCGAAGTGGACCGAAGCACAGACCTGGGCGGCGCCCGGTTCCGGATCATTCTGAACGGCGGAAATTCATGAAGCAGAACGAAACAACTGGCTCCATACTGGTAGTTGAGGATGACCAGGCACTGCGCGAACTGCTGGTGGACGAACTGCAGGACGCCGGTTACATCGTCCATTCCGTTGCTGAAGCGGAAGCGGCCATCAGCCACCTGAAAAACCAGCCCACGGAACTGGTGGTAAGCGACCTGCGTCTGCCAGGGGCCAGCGGCCTGGATCTGCTGCTGGCACTGCGCGAACATTCCCCCCGGCCGGGATTCATCATGATCACCGCCTTCGGTACCGTGGAACAGGCGGTGGATGCGCTGCAAAAGGGCGCCGATGATTTCCTGACCAAGCCCATCAAGCTGGATCATCTGCGCATCAGTGTCGAGCGGGTGCTGCAGCGCAGGCATCTGCAGGAAGAAGTCAGCCGCTATCGCAAGCTGTTCGGCGACAACGGTTTCCACGGCATGATCGGCCAGAGCGAGGCCATGCGCCGCCTCTATGACACCATCCGTATGGTCGCCCGCGCCGACGGCCCGGTGCTGATAACCGGCGAGAGTGGTACCGGCAAGGAGCTGGTGGCGCGTGCCGTGCATGAGGAAAGCAGTCGTGCCGAGGGGCCGTTCGTGGCGGTGAACTGCGCCGGCATTCCCCCCGAGCTGCTGGAGAGCGAGCTGTTTGGCCACACCGCCAATGCCTTCACCGGCGCCCAGCAGGCGCGCAAAGGCCTGTTCGCTGAAGCGCACAAGGGCAGCCTGCTGCTCGACGAGATCGGGGAAATGCCCATGGAGATGCAGGCCAAGTTGCTGCGTATCCTCCAGGATGGCCGCATCCGTCCGATCGGCTCGAATCGTGAAGAACAACTGGATGTGCGCATCATCGCCGCCACCAATCGCGACCTGGAAGAGGAAGTGCGGGACAAGCGCTTTCGCGAGGACCTCTACTTCCGACTCGAGACCTTCACCATTGCCATACCCGCATTGCGGGACCGGGGCGAAGACGTCGAGCTGCTCACCATACACCTGATCAACGAATTCAACCTCAAGCTGCAACGGGATATCCAGGGCATCAGTAATGACGCGCTGGAACTGATACGGCAGCACAACTTCCCCGGCAATGTACGCGAACTCTCCAGCGCCATCGAGCGCGCGGTCACTTTCAGTCGCGATGGAGAGATTACGGTACAGGATCTGCCCGAACGCATGCGCAACCCCGACCGTCAGGCAACCGAACACAGGCTGTCCAGCGAGCTGCTCAATGAAGCGCTCGGCGGCGGTCGTCTGCCTTCGCTCAGTGAGCTGGAGAAGCGCTACATCGACCTGGTGCTGGAGCAGCACGATGGCAACAAACGCAAGGCCGCTGACACCCTGGGCATTGGCCGCCGCACCCTCTACCGACGCCTGGATGAACCTGACCAGGAAGCCGGCACGGAGTGAGCGATTCTGTCGCATGGGTCAATATGACACAGGCTTTCCAGGCACACCCTCATCAATCCATTCGGACATATTAAGGAATATCAGTAGCATACAGAATGACAGCAAACTGGCGTGCGTTTTGCTTAATACAGTGGGAGTACTTTCTTAAACCATTAGGAGACAAAAATGAAAACATTGATTCGCTGGTTCAGCATCCCCGCCGCCTTTGCCCTGATTTTCGGTGCCTCGGTGGCGTCCGCCCAGGAAACCATCGACGCCGAAACGCGCGAAAACTTCCTTGGCGCCTACGCTGAGATCATGCAGATCCAGAACCATTACGCCCAGCGCCTGCAGACGGCTTCCAATGAAGAAGAAGCCATGCAACTGCAACAGGCTGCCCAGGAAGAAATGCAGGAAGCCGTGCAATCCAATGACATGACAGTTGAAGAATACAACAATGTCATCCAGACCGCTTCAGCCAACCCGGAATTGATGGCGGAGCTGGAAGCTGCCATCGAAGCCGCGATGGAATAACTGACCGACAAGCGCGATTCACATCGCGACTTTCCGGTAGAAGGGCAGGCCAATCCGGTCTGCCCTTTTTTATGTCTCAGGAAACCTTGAACAGGCCTGCAAACCACGATTGATACTGCGCCCGCATGTCTCATGCGCCAGCGGGGCACACTCGCAGCCAGCTCTCACCCGACAACACAAGCACCTCGCAAAACATATAATTTTATGCGCATCAGCATCTTATAAAGATTTTTAATTATTGGCACAGCCATTGCAGACCCCACTGCACATTCTCGCAAAAGCACCACCGAAAGGAGTAGCTTGATGAAAAAGACGACTACAGCACTTAGTATTTCCGCCCTGTTCGCCATGATGTTCGGCATGTCTGTTGCCACTGCCCAGCCGCCGGCTGGCCAGCCCCCTGCAGGTCAACCGCAGGCAGGTGGCGAGGCGCCAACGATTGACGCCGATACACGCGAAAACTTCCTTGGCGCCTACGCGGAGATCATGCAGATCCAAAACCACTACGCCGAGCGTTTGCAGACTGCCGGTAACGAAGAAGAGGCCATGGAGCTGCAACAGGCTGCCCAGGAAGAAATGCAGGAAGCCGTGCAATCCAATGACATGACGGTGGAAGAATACAACACGGTCATCCAGACCGCGTCGGCCAACCCCGAATTGATGGCCGAGCTGGAAGCTGCAATCGAATCCGCAATGGAGTGATCTCTGTTCCAGACCATGTCAGTACCCTAACTGACGTGTATCTTCAGGCAGGCCGCAAGGCCTGCCTTTTTTTCGTCCCGCCTCCGGATGCAATACCTGGCCCCTTTCGGTAGACTTGTTCACATACTGCAACAAGCTCTCCGGGATCAGTCTGATCATGAGTAAGCGAAGCTGGATACTGACGCTGTCCATCGTCGGCCTACTGGGCCTGTCCGGCGCCATACTGCTACTCCGACTGGCACTGGCCGATCCGGCCCGTCATACCGCGCTCATCGAACAACTCGTCAACGCCCACAGCCCCTATCAATTGCGTATTGCCGGTGATGTCCAGTGGCGTCTGCGTCCCGAGTTCGGCCTCGAAGTGCGCGATGTACAACTCAGCAATCCTGCCTCCCCCCAGGAACTGGCCTCCGCTGGACACCTCTTTCTGCAGATCGCCCCGCTGAGCCTGTTCGGAGATGTCCCCCGGCTGACCGGGCTGGTGGTGGAAAGCGCCCACCTGAACTGGTTTGTCGGCCGTGAAGGACAAAGCAACTGGCTGCGCTCCGGGGATGAAAGTGGCAACACCGGCGGCGCAGCGCCCACCGATAGCGGTTCAATTGACCGTCTGCTGTCCCCGGACACCATCCACATCCGCAATTCCAGTGCCAGCATCAGGGACCTGCAACGGGGTATCGACACGAGCCTGGGGCAGATGGACATCCGCAGTCGCGGCGGCAACCTGGAAGGCGCCCCCTTCGCCATCAAGCTCAACAGCCACTGGCGCCAGACCAACAACCAGAGCCTGCCCGTCCAGCTGGAAGCTGAATCCCGCCTGGACTGGGAACAAGGTGAACTTGGCTTGGACGATATCCGTTTTACGCTGAGCCCCCTGGTGCTGCAGGCCAGCTTGCAGTTGCGTGACTTCCGGAATGCCTTGCAGTGGACCGCTGCACTGGAAAGCAATCAATTCAACCTGCTGTATCTGCTGGAACAGTTCATGCCGCTGGACACCGCACCGGGCATGGACCTGGACAATAATCAATTTCAATTCAATGGACAACTGGAAGGCGACCGGCGAGGCCTCAGCCTGAACCGTATCGAGTTGCAGCTGGATAGCATGCAGGCCGATCTGACCGGTGATATCGCATTCACCACGGACGAAGCTCCCCTGGGCATCGGCTATCAGCTTGTTGT
>PWQG01000108.1 GCA_003556835.1 Gammaproteobacteria bacterium | reverse complement strand
TTGAAGCCGAAAATGAATACCGCATAGGACAGGCCGGAAAGCAGCCCGGCAGCGGCAGCGAGCAAGGTGACCTCACCAGCTCCCATCTCGTAAATACCCGTAAGCAGAACGACGCCAAGCATGACCATTACAATCGCGGCCCACTTGGGCAGAGTGGGTTTTTCCAGCTTGAATGTGAAGGACACGAGATACACGAACACCGGTGCGCAATACATCAGGGTCGCCGCAACCGCGACACTGCCCTCCGCGATGCTCACGAAATACAATGCGAAGTTGCCAGCCACGCCCACACCGGCGACCGCTGACCAGAACCATAATCGGCCACTTGCCAGCCCGCTGCCACGCGGGCGCAAAGCCAGCCAGATGAGAACGAACAGCAGCCCGATTGTGCCCCGGTAGAACGACACCACAATCGGGTTCCAACCCTCGCTCGTGAGAATGCCGCCGATTCCGCCAGATAACCCTCAGCAAAGTGCCGCGACTGCAATGAGCGCTGTACTCAACCCCACCATTCTATCTGGCGACCCTAAGCCCATCAGGGCAGCCGCCATCCGAGGACTGAAGGCGTAAATTGATGCGCTTGCTCATGGGGCATAGTGTTTGCTCGTGAGTCGATAAAGGCAATGCGGTCTGAGCGGACTTTCCTTTGGCAGAGCTGGATGCTCAAAACAGTCAGACAGGGTCATTCCGATTTGTTTCATTACCGCCTGGGATTTGAGATTACCTACTGTTGTAAAGGATACAATTTCCTTAAGGAGCATTTGCTGTACGTTTGGCTTCCGCCTAGTTGATGCCAGCTAGAGCGGCACTTGCTGCAATACCGCAGCTTGGCAGCCCTCGTCAAACCTCGTCAATCACATTGGCATGCCGGGCGGTAAGCCGCCATTGTCCTTGCGAATCCCGCATCCAGATATTGGTAAAGCGACGGACTATGGTGCTGCCGGCGCCGGGCGCCTCGCCCGTCGGGCGTATTCGCTCCTCGCCCATGACGATGGCTGTATCGCCATGGATGCGCATAAGCTCGACGTGTTGCTCGTACTGTGCGTACTGGATGATGCCGGCATGGACGCGCTCCATGACACTGGCGCGGTCGGGCAGCACGGTATTAGCGGGGTTGTTGACGGTAAAATCCTCGGCCCAGAGTGCGTGCAGGGCCTCGGTGTCGGTGGCCACCAGGGCTTCCGCCATTCGTTGTTCCAGTTGGCGGATCTGAGCTTCGGTTTCAGGGCTGGCCCAGGCTTGGGCCGCGGGAAGGCAGCAGAGCAGCAGAAAGAGGCAGGCGCGTTTCATGATAGTGTCCCTCCGGGGTGGATAGGTTGTCGCGAGAACCGTCAGCTGGAACTCGGTTGTCAGGTGGAGCTCCGGGTCAGGACCCAAAGCCTGTCGTTCACCACAAACCCCAAACGACGAGCCAGGTTCGCTGATGCCGGGTTGCTTTGTAACGCTCCCCATACGGCAGACTTACCTTTCCTTCTCATAATACACATGAGGTGAAGTACGGCCGCCGCTGCGTAGCCTTGGCGGCGATGGCTCGGGACTGTGTCAATGGACACATCCCACAACGACTCCGTCTCTGCCGCCACATAGGAAAAAGCCACTGGGAGCGCTCCGTCAAAGGCAGCCACAAGTATAACCCCATCTTCCGCAACGCCAGACAGTTCGGCAACCAGATCATCGGGGAGATGAGCCAGTGCAGCAATCTCGTTCAGGTTGATCTCCCTGCATCTTCGGGGTGGTACAAACGGCAACTGCTCGGGCGCCGAAAAAACCGTAGCAAGCTCTGCCTCGAATTCTGGCAATACCGTAACCACACGTTCTATATTTCCTCCGAATGCGAGAAATTCTGACACATAATCAGCGGCCAATGCGAGGGCATAAGGCTCCGGATCGCCAACGACGGAACCCAAGCCAAGCTTCGCATTCCAGACCACGAAGCCGTTCCGAGTCGGATTCTCAAGCAGCGTGGAGCCCTCCCTCAACAGCAAGTCGCGCGTCTCTGTCCATAGCGGCAAATCTGGTAGGAGTGATAGATGGCGTTGGCTTACGTCGTCCATATCTAAGGAACCTCTGATTAATTCCATGACCGCTCTGCGGGAGTCTGGCGCGCGCTGCTGCAAGGCCTCGTGTGCAGTCAATGGCCGTAGCCCTTGGCAAGCACGAGAACGCCGCAGCAGTGCGCGCCAGGCCCCGCCCGAAGGGGCCTCCAGTCAAACCCGCTCTCCGCGTTGCACATTCTTGACAGGCGGACGCATGCCGGCGAAAGTGCGCCTTGATAGCGAGTTTGGCTGAAGGCCAGAGCGGTCATGGAATTAATCAGAGGTTCCCTAAGCTGGCTATCCTTGCTACCGCGTCGATTGATGGATGAAGCCTGGGTCTCCTCTTCTTCAAGCTCCGACTGGCAATTTATGCACAGTCTCACACCGGGGATGGCCTGGCGCCGCGCCTCCGGGATTGCTTTACCGCATTCGTGACAGACATCAGCACTTTCTCCACTGCCCAGGCCCTGTCGAGCGCGCTCGACAGCCTCTTCAACACTGGCATCTATCTGATCCTGTACAGCACCGTCACGCGACCAACCACCTGCCATGATTTACTCCGAAACAACTCTGGTTTACATAAGACCGCACGCGGCCTGTTTTGTTTACCAGATTCAGGTCCTTCGCATCCGTGCGCTTCATGGATCATTGTTCATCTATTCATCAATTACAGTCTTACCGCCATCAAGCTCATTGCTGTCCGGAATTTCAAATCGGGGCTCCATGAAATTGAACATGAAATCTGTGACTTCAAAGGCGTACACATCAGGATCTTTGTCCTGGTTTCGCTTCCTGACGCGTTCTTTTCTAAGCTCAGCCGGTGCATTCAAGTAGTGTATCTCCGAACTCGCACCAATATTATTGGCGAGTTCAACAAATATCGAGCGCTCTGCTTTGCTGGTGAAACCCAGATCGAGGATTACCGCACCTCCCAAAGTCAAAATCTGTTCACTTACTTCCCATATCTGCTTATTGCACCGCTCCACTCTTTCGATCATCCAGGAATAATCCAAAGATGTCATATCTTTCGAGAATAGATTCTGCATCCAGGGATCGATGGAGAACCGTACAGCACCCAGCTCCTTGGCCAATTTGATTGAGTATGTCGTTTTCCCTACTCCCGTAGGCCCACACACCAGTATTGCTTTCATTGAACCCTCCGTTTCACGAACCAGCGACGTGGCTCACCACATGGGCAAACGCGTGAGCAATCATGGCCGCCTCCAAACCGTAGCGCCAGAAGAGGTAGCCGAACAATATCCCGAATGCCGTATTTGCACCAACGACGAACAGCACAACGTCAGCCGTCAATTCGCCGACCTGCACAGCAGTCGCTGGCAGGTGCCGCAGGCCAGGCATACCAGAGAGAAACAGGACCAAACCGAGTCTCAATTGCGGATTTTTTTACATTGTGCATTCGGGATGAACCTCTTTCCCAAGCTCTTTCCAGCGTTGATAGGAGCTGAGCGCGCAGGCGATGCCGATCATTAAACAGATTGCTGAGCTTACCAGCCAAAGATAATACACCCGAGATGGGCTAGCGACGCTATAGCATTACCTGCTTGAGTCCCTGACGTCGCCCAGGCTCCGTGTCCCCCCCGCCGCTCTGAACCGCACATGGACGGCGGCAGCGATGTGAGCCAGGACACCTCCCAGCGCAGCAAAAACTGCCCCCTGTCCGATGGGGCGAAGCAGATCGATGTTATACTGTTCGAAGAAGAAAGATATCCCGAGCATGAAGGGGCCAGCCAGGATGAGTACTGAACCGGTGAGCCCGTTTGTCTCCCGGCATATCCAGAACTGAGCCGACCGACAGTCCGACAGCCAGGCTGTCGGTCGGCTAAAGCGAATTGTTGGGTAACAAACTCACTCAGCGGTAATTGGATCAATGACAGACTTGACCTCCGAAAACTGATTGGCAGGGAAGCCACCCTGTTGAGCGTGCTCCCGAACCGCCGCTTCGTCTGGTGCGATGTACACGCAGTAGATCTTGTCGTCCGTAACGTAGCTTTGCTGCCACTGAATCTGCGGACCCATTTTTCTTAGCACACCGCATGATTTCTGCGAAATCTCCTTTAGCTCTGAGGCCGAAAGCGTTCCTGCACTCGGAATTTCTCTCTCGATAATGTACTTGGGCATGTCCGACTCCTTTTTAATGGGTGGAACTGCAATTCACAATTGACATCTTCAGATCAACCATTCCCTTTGCGCATTCCTTCTCATTTATCGCACAACCATGTCGTGCACACCATATCGTGCACCAGCACGGTTCTCCAGCTTCCCTGTGCGATATCTCAGAAACTCGACCAATAAACAGATTGGATACCAATGATTCCAATTGTATCAAAGATACTACATCGGGAAATATCTAAATTGGCGGTTTAGGACTATTTTACATCAGCAAGGGATAAGACCTCGATAGTTGACCACTACACCGCACGTCGAGGTGTGCAGTCGAGCTTATTGGGGTAGGTTTACCATTCACAACAGTGGTAACCTGACAACCTATCAGTCTGATGAGAAGAGCCGAACATGCGTGAAATCAAGCCGATGCCGAATCCGCTGTCCCGCAGATCATTTCTCACCCTCTTCGCCTCCTCGGCAGTGCTGGCGAGCACCATTATGTACAACCCGCGAAGTCTTGCCACGAGCGACTCCGTCATACCTGGCGTCAAGGCCCTGGTGTTTGATGTGTTCGGCACGGTGGTGGACTGGCGTGGCTCGATCATCCGTGAAGGGCAGTTGCTGGGTCAACGCAAGGGTTATGACATTGACTGGGGCGAGTTCGCCGACCGCTGGCGTTCCGGTTATGGCCCTGCCATGAACCGCGTGCGCAATGGAGAGCTGCCCTGGACCAAACTGGACGATCTACACCGCATGGTCCTGGATGAACTGGTGGAAGAATTCGCCCTGACCGGGATGACCGAGGAAGAGCTTCGACATTTCAATCACGCCTGGCACCGCCTGAGCCCTTGGCCCGACACCATCCCCGGACTCCTTCGTTTGCGCAACGAATTCGTGATCGCGCCATTGTCCAATGGCAATGTCTCGTTGTTGCTGCACATGGCGAAGAATGCGGGATTACCCTGGGATACCATCCTGTCGGCTGAACTGTCCCGACATTACAAGCCTGACCCGGAAGCCTATCTCAAGGCGCCAGAGTTGCTCAGCCTGGCACCAGAACAGGTGATGTTGGTGGCAGCGCATCCTAGCGACCTGCGCAGCGCGGCGGCGGCAGGTTTGAAAACCGGGTATGTGCACCGCCCCCTGGAACGCGGCCCGGAACGACCAACAACGCCACCGGCCAAAGACGAGTTTGATCTTTTTGCTACGGACTTTCTGGATCTGGCAGCGCAATTGAGGAACGTGAGCCAGTAACATGGCACGGCCGCGTGCTGCGTCCATTGCAGGCCTTTCAGCACCCTCGACAATCGCCTGCCGGAAAGATACCTTTTGTTCTGGGAGAAGCGTTTTATTCCAGAGCCGCATATGCTTCTCTGGAGCCCTGATGCCACTGATCACAATGAAAGTACAGAGGGAAACGAGCCATGAACAATAAGCACCTCGCAATACTGACAACCACCATTACCGCCCTGTCACTCGCTGCTGCGCTCTCCGCCCAGCAGGATGACGACGAACCGGAACTCGGCTTTTTCATCACCAGTGTCGGCTCAGGAAACGGCGGCGATCTCGGTGGGCTGGCAGGCGCCGATGCGCATTGCCAGGCACTGGCCGAGACCGCGGGCGCCGGTCATCGAACCTGGCGCGCCTATCTGAGCACACAGGCAATGGGCTCGGAAGCAGCCGTCAACGCCCGTGACCGGATCGGCAGCGGGCCCTGGGCCAATGCCGAGGGCACACAAATCGCCAGCAACGTCGACGATCTGCACTACAATAACGCCGCGATCAACTACGAACACGCTCTCGATGAGAACGGCAACAGTGTCAATTCCGGCGTCCAAGGCGACTCGCCCAACAAGCACGACATTCTGACCGGCACGCGCATGGACGGGACGGCATTTCCGCCGGACCAGGATCGGACCTGTAGTAACTGGACAAGCAGTGATGCAGGCAGCGCCATGGTCGGCCATCACGATCGCTACACTTTCGACACGCCCGGCGCTTCCTGGAATTCCGTGCACCCCTCACGCAGTTGCGCCCAGGATGATCTGGTCGCCACGGGGGGCGACGGGCTCTTCTACTGTTTCGCTGCGGACTGAGAATAGTTCCGGCGCCACGCAGAGACCTGGCGAAGAGATATCCTCCTGCTCAACCTGACACTCCCTTCCAGTGCAGGCTGAGCAGGGCGTGCTCGTCGTGCGCCCCTCCTGCGACATAAGAAACCCGGTTGGTTCAGTCGCAAGAGCGAGAGAAAGCCACGACCATCACTCCGGATCTTGCAGAACCTCAACGCGAATCTCACAGCTCCCCTGCTCCAGCGTCACCCAGGCTGTACCATCGGAAATGCTCACGGACATATCCATGGTCCGATCGGCCAGGGCCGTCAGCGCCTGCACCTCGACCCAATCAAACCGATAGGCTGATGCTTTCAGGTCCGCGAACTGCTCCCGGTTCTGCGCCCACCACACCGATGACTTGCTGTTGAAGCTGTAGACCACCACCTCACGCGCAATCCGGCTGGCCTTGCGGATACGGTCCACGGCCGGCTCACCCACATCGATCCACAGCGCCAGTGTGCCGTCCAGCTCATGCGCCCACAGATCGGGTTCATCGCTGGTGCTCAGGCCGCGACCGAAGCTCAGACCTTCGCGGACCTGAAAACAGTAGGCCAACAGCCGCACCATCATGCGCTCCATCGTTTCCGAAGGATGCCGCGCAATGGTGAGTTGCAGACTGTCGTAGTAATCCCGATCCATGTCGCTCAGGGCGACGCTGACTTTATAGATGGTGGGTTTAGCAGCCATGGAGCGCCTCCGCAGACATACGGAGCGTCAACCATTCTCTCGGCGCATCAAACCAGTAATCCGGCCGACCACCGCGCAATTCCTCCCGTGAGCCGAAGCCCCAGAGCACCGCGCCACCGACCAGTCCGTTGCGGCTGGCGGCTTCCAGGTCAACGTCGCGGTCACCGATCATCAGGGTTTTGTCGGATACTGTTCCCTCTTGCCTCAAGGCCTGGATCTGCTGCCATTTCTGGATGCCCACGTCCCCTCCGTCCACAAAGGCAAAGTACCCATCCAGGCCAAAGCGTTGCAGAATGCGCAGGGCGAAATCCCGGCGTTTGGAAGTACACACCGCCATGGGAACACTGCGCTCGCTCAAGGCCTGCAGCGTTTCCGTCACGCCGTCGTACAGCACATTTTCCGCATAACCTGCGTCCGAATAACGCTCGCGGTAAGTCGCCACCATGTCGTGCAGTTGCGAGACATCGCGCTCCCCGGTGAGGCGGGCGAAACTCTCGTCCAGGGGCGGGCCAATGCAGGAATCGATTTCATCACGCCGCAGCGTCGGATAACCGTAGTGGGACAGGGAATGGTTGAAGCAACGCCAGATGCCTTCCGACGGGTCGCTGAGCGTGCCGTCGAGATCAAAAAGCAGCAGATCGTGTTTCAATATCATCCCTCCCCCAATGCATGAATTACCGCAGACCGGCCTATGCCCTGTGACCGCCGGACCCGCTACCATAACGCGACCCGGGGCAATCATCCACTGCAACACCTTGTTACACATCGGCAGGGCCATTCGCCAGCCGCTTGGGGTATAGTGCCCGATCTGTGAAAATCGCTAAGAACTCTGGTGGTCATGGCTTCTACAATTATCAATCCTCCAGCTCTGCGGGCACTGTTCCTCCTCACCATAATGGCCTGTACGGCCGGGCTATGGGCCCAGTCCGAGGACGAATGGTGGCGCACGCCATTCACGAGTGAGATGCAGGACGCCTGGCTGCATGAAGTCCTGCCCGAGGCCGATGAATTCGGGGAGAAACAGGGCGAGCCTCCGGTATGGCCCGGCTATCGCATCGATCCGGAGAGCGGAGAGCGGGAACTGGTCGGTTATGCCTTCCTGAGTGCCGACTGGCCGCCCCAGGAGCGTGGCTTCAGTGGTCCGGTGGACATGCTGATCGGCGTCAACTCGGATCACGACATGACCGGCGTCAAGCTGCTCGATTATGTGGAAGCCCATGTGCGTACCAAGGGCGACTTCCTGGGTCGCCGCGACCTGCTGTCCCAGTTCCGGGGCAAACCGATTTCCGACGAGTTCCGGATTACCGAGGATATCGACGGGATTGCCGGATCCACAGTCAGCATCTTTGCCATCAGCCGCGGTGCCCGCAATGCCGCGCGCCAGGTCGCCGAAACCCATCTCGGTTATGACCCCGGCGACCCGGTGCAGGAAGCGCGCAATACACGCATCATCGAGCAGATGGGCGAGCACAGCTGGGAGGAAATGCTGGAAAACGGCATGGTGCGACAGCTGGAGATGCCGGTGCCCGGCGGAGACAGCATCGTGCTCTCACTCACGTATATGGGGCACCCCGCGCTGGGTGAGTTCTGGATCGGACCACAGGCCTATGCCCGCGCCGAGCGTGACGCCAGTGCCTACCTGGCCGGCGAGCAGATGGTGTTGCTGGCCATCGGCGGCAGTGCGTCACGCCAGTTCCGCTATGACCAACTGCGCTTCAGCCAGGACAACAGTCCGGCGCGCATGATCACCGCCCAGCGTTTTGTGCCCGCCGGCAATGCCGATGCCGGCATGATCGCGGGCCGGGCGGACTTCGCCGGTGCCTTCGTGGTGCCGGACAACATCGACATCACCCGCCCCTTCACCCTCAGCTACCGTCCGCTGGGCAGCATTGACCCATACAGTGTCGACTTCGAGCCGGTGGGAATCGGCATGCAACTGGCGCGCGGCGAGGATGTGCTCAGTGAGGCCGAGATCGAGGCGATCATTGCCGCCCAGAACCGTTGGCTGAACCAGTTCCTGGCCGATCCACCATGGGGCGTAACGCCCTGGGACAAGGTGGCCCTGCTGCTGGGCATCCTGACACTGGCTATGGTCGCCTTCCTTCGCAAGAGTACACCGCTTCGCTGGGCCGCGCTCGGGGCCACCACCCTCTATCTGGGCTTCATCGATGGCAGTTTCCTGTCCATCTCCCATATCACTGGTGTACTGACCCAGGGACCCGGATTCCTGATGAGCAATCTGCCGCTGCTGTTGTTCGCGAGCTTCACCGTGGTCACGACCCTGCTCTGGGGCCGGGTGTTCTGTTCCTCGCTCTGTCCCTTCGGTGCCGTGCAGGATTTCATCACACGTTTCACGCCGAAGCGTTGGCAGCGCCAGGTCTCGCAATCGATGCACGACAAGGCCCTGTACCTGAAGTACCTGATCCTCGCACTGATCATCGGCGCGGCCGTGATC
>PWQG01000432.1 GCA_003556835.1 Gammaproteobacteria bacterium | reverse complement strand
CGCTGCTTTGGGTGAGAAATACGGCATCAAGCCACGCGCGCGCATCATCACCGGCGGTGTCGCCGGCGTGGAGCCACGGGTCATGGGCGTGGGGCCGGTCTATGCGGCCAGGAAGGCACTGAGCCGCGCCGGTCTGAGCCTGTCGGAAATGGACATCATCGAGATCAACGAAGCCTTTGCGCCGCAGGTGCTTGGTTGCCTGAAGCTGCTGGAAGTGGATTTCGAGGACCCCAGGGTAAACCCGAATGGCGGCGCCATTGCGGTCGGGCATCCCCTGGGCGCTTCCGGGGCGCGAATCGCCCTGAGCACTGTGCGACAACTGGAACGTACCGGTGGACGTTATGCACTGGTCAGCCTCTGTATCGGTATCGGTCAGGGGGTGGCGGCTGTCATCGAGCGCCTGGACTGATCGAAACAACCAGCGGTAATCACGACAACGAATTCAATGAAAAGGAATGCAGATATGTCGAGCGTAGTCAGCTATGAACTGATTGATGGAATCGGGGTGATCAAGGTCAACAGCCCGCCGGTGAACGCGCTGTCCCAGGCGGTACGGGAAGGTATTCTCAATGCCGTGAACAAAGCGCAGGATGATGACTCCGAGGCGGTTGTCCTGCTTTGTGAAGGACGTACCTTCATTGCCGGTGCCGACATCACCGAGTTCGGCAAGCCGCCGAAGGAGCCAGGCCTGCCCGAAGTACTCAGCGCGCTGGAAAGCTCGAAGAAGCTGGTGGTGGCCGCCATTCATGGCACGGCCCTCGGTGGTGGTTTCGAAACGGCCCTGGCCTGTCATTATCGCTGCGCCATTCCCTCGGCCAAGGTGGGTCTGCCGGAAGTCAACCTCGGGCTGCTGCCTGGTGCCGGTGGCACCCAGCGTGTGCCGCGTCTGGCCGGTGTGAAGGCGGCCCTGGACATGATCACCAGCGGCAAGCCCGTGCCCGCTGCCCAGGCCAGTGAAATGGGCCTGATCGACGAAGTGCTGTCCGGTGATGACCTGCAGGGAGAAGCCATCCGTTACGCCAGGGACCTGGTGGAATCCGGCGCCCTGCTCAAGCGTGTGCGCGATATTGAAGTGGACAAGTCCACCATCGAGCCGGGCTTCTTCGACAAGTACCGCAAGCAACTGGCCAAGCGTGCGCGTGGCCAGATTGCCCAGGACCGTATTGTTTCCTGTGTCGAGGCGGCGGTCGAACTGCCTATCGACAAGGGCCTGGAGCGCGAACGCGAACTGTTCGTCGAATTGATGAACTCACCGCAGTCCGCCGCCATGCGCCATGCCTTCTTTGCCGAGCGTGAAGCGGCCAAGATCAAGGACCTGCCCAAAGACACCCCCATCCGTGACATCAAGAGAGTGGCCATCATTGGTGGCGGCACCATGGGTGGCGGTATCGCCATGTGTTTTGCCAATGCCGGCATTCCCGTGCAGATCGTGGAGATCAGCGACGAAGGGGTCGAGCGTGGCCTGGGCATCGTCAAGAAGAACTACAGCATCACGGTCAAGAAAGGCAAGATGAGCGAAGAGCACATGAAGAGCCGTCTTGACCTGATCAGTGGCACCACCAACTACGATGACCTCAAGGATGTCGACCTGGTCATCGAGGCCGTGTTCGAAGATCCGAAAATCAAGAAGGAAGTGTTCAGCAAGCTGGATGCGGTCTGCAAGCCGGGATGCATCCTGGCGACCAATACTTCCTACCAGGACATCGACGAGATTGCCACGGCAGTCAAGCGGCCGGAAGATGTGGTCGGCATGCACTTCTTCAGCCCGGCCAATGTCATGAAGCTGCTGGAAGTCGTGCGCGCCGAGAAGACGGCCGACGATGTGCTGGCCACCGCCATGAAGATCGGCAAGAAGATCGGCAAGGTCTGTGTCATGGCCCGTGTCTGCTACGGCTTCATCGGTAACCGCATGCTGCAGGGTTATGGCCGTCAGGCACACATGCTGCTGCTCGATGGCGCCACGCCGACTCAGGTTGACGCGGCTGCTGAAGAATTCGGTATGGCCATGGGCCCGATTGCCGTGGGTGACCTGGCCGGTCTGGACATCGGTTACAAGGCGCGACAGGCGCTGGGCACCACCCCGGACCCACGCACCTGCATCATCGCCGACGCATTGGTGGAAATGGATCGCCTGGGTCAGAAGAGTGGCGCCGGGTATTACAAATATGACCCTGAAACCCGTGCCCGTCAGGCGGATCCGGAAGTCGAGGCCCTGATCAAGGAGAAGGCGAAGGAGCTGGGTATCGAACAGCGCGAGATAAGCAAGGAAGAGATTGTGGATCGCCTGTTCTTCCCGCTCATCAACGAAGGTGCCTTGATCCTGGAAGAGGGTGTGGCGCAGCGCCCCGGTGATATCGACATCGTGTACCTCTATGGCTACGGCTTCCCGGTTGCCCGGGGCGGCCCGATGTTCTACGGGGACCAGGTCGGCCTGAAGAAAGTGTATGACCGCATCTGCGAGTTCCGTGACACTCTCGGTGAAGACTACTGGAAGCCGGCTCCATTGCTGGAGAAGCTGGCCAGGGAAGGCAAGACCTTTGCGGATTGGGCCAAGGAGCAAGCATGATCTCATATCAGACCGCGGCGCCCGGTGCGCCGCTGGAGAAAAAGGAAGGACAGACCCCGGAGCCGCAAGGCACGGAAGTACTGGTGAAGATGGAAGCCTGTGGCGTCTGCCATTCGGACATCCACCTGCATGACGGTCATTTTGACCTGGGCAATGGCAAGCAGCTGGATGTGGGCCGTGCCGGCCTGGTCCTGGGCCACGAGATCTTTGGTGAAGTGGTCGCCGTAGGCCCGGACGCCGAGGGCGTCAAGGTGGGCGATCGCCGAGTGGTCTATCCCTGGATTGGTTGTGGCGAATGCGCCGTGTGCAAACGCGGTGATGAACATCTCTGCACCCCCGGCCGTGGTCTTGGTACCGTGGCCCAGGGCGGCTTTGCCGATCATGTCATGGTGCCGCATGGCCGTTACCTGTTCGACAAGGGTGATGTGTCCGATTCCCTGGCGTCCACCTATGCCTGCTCGGGCCTGACCGCCTACAGTGCACTGAACAAGATCGGTGAGCTGTCGGAAGGTGATGAAGTGGTGCTCATTGGTGCCGGGGGCGTGGGCATGATGGCCCTGCAGGTTGCCCTGGCCAAAGGCATCAAGCCGATCGTCTGTGACATCGATGAAGCCAAACTCGAGACCGCGAAGGAGTTGGGCGCCAAGGCGATGTTCAACTCCTCCGAGAAAGCGTCGGCCAAGGAGATCAAGAAACTGACAGCCGGCGGCGCTTATGTGACCATCGACTTTGTCGGCGCAGAAGCTTCGGTGAATTTTGGCCTGGGCACCCTGCGCAAGGGTGGCAAGCTGATCATTGTTGGTCTTTACGGCGGGGCATTGAACATTCCACTGCCTTTCATTCCCATGAGCGCGCGTATCATCCAGGGGACCTATGTGGGTAGCCTGCAGGAGATGGGTGAGCTGATGGAGCTGGTGCGGGCGGGGAAGATCGAGCCGATTCGGATTGATGAGCGGCCGCTGGATTCGGTCAATGAGGCGTTGGCGGATTTGAAGGCTGGTAGGGTTCAGGGGCGTATTGTTCTTCGGCCCTCTGCTTGAGGTTTAGTAAGTACTTCGTAGTACGAGCCCAGGTGGGGGCATCACGGAACAGAAGACGCCTGTGAATACGTCCGTGTAAGGCTCGGCGCCCGCCATCCCTGGCGGGCGACGCTTCTGTTCCGTGATGCCCCCACCTGGGCTCTCTGCTGTCGGTGCATCTGAGGCGCGCTACCCTCCCACCGGATCTACCTTCCCACAGGATTTACCCTCCTACCGAATTTATCCTCCGTCGGGTCTTCTCGTTGTCGGGATATTCCGAATCGGGATACTTCTATTCAGTGACACTCCACTAGAGTCCTTCTGGCTGTATTGCATCCGGAAATTATTAATAGCGGCGTTCAGTTGCTTGGGTGCGGGTGGGGTCAGGTGACGGTTTGGCGGGTCTGGTGGCTGGGGTGGCGCCAGGTTTCCCGGGTCATGATGCGGGTGAGGATGGTGATGCTGTGCCAGATGTCCTGGTGGCTGAGGTAGAGGGGGCTGAAGCCGAGGCGGAGGAGGTCGGGGGCGCGGAAGTCGGGGATGACGCCGTCGGCGATGAGGGCCTGGGTGATGGCATAGGCCTCGGGGTGGCGGAAGGCGAGTTGGGCGCCGCGTTGTGTCGGGTCGGCGGGTGAAGCCAGTTCCAGTTCATTGAGAGAGGCTTGGCCGGATTTGAGTTGCAGGAACAGCTCGCTCAGGGACAGGGATTTGTCGCGCAATTGCTGCGGGTTGCAGTCGGCGAAAGTATCGAGGGCGGCTTCGAGTACACTCATGGAAAGGATGGGCGGGGTGCCGGTGAGGAATTTTTCGATGCCCCTGTCGGGTCGATAATCCGTTTCGAACTCAAAGGGTGCCGAATGTCCCATCCAGCCGCAAAGGGGTTGCCGGATCTGTTCCTGATGGCGCTTGGCGGCGTAGATGAAAGCGGGTGCGCCCGGGCCGCCATTGAGGTATTTATAGCCACAGCCGACAGCAAAATCCACCTGCCAGGTATCGAGTTGCAGGGGCATCACGCCCGCGCTATGGGACAGGTCCCAGATCACCAGTGCACCGTTTTCCCGGGCTTTTTGGGTGAGGGCGGCAATGTCATGGGCCTGGCCGCTGCGAAAATTGACCTGGGACAGCAATACCACCGCGACATCGTCATCCAGCGCCTGTGCGATATCCGTTTCAGCTACTTTGCGTAATTCGCAGCGTGAATGGCCCAGAAGGTCCTGCAAGCCTTCCACCATGTACAGGTCCGTCGGAAAACTCTCGGCCTGGGTCAGGACGATTGAGCGATCCGGCCGCAGCGACAGTGCGGCGGCGAGCAGCTTGAACAGATTGATGGACACCGAGTCACAGCAGATCGTCTGGCCCGGCGCCGCGCCAATCAGGCCTGCGATCCGTTCGCCGGTGCGGCGTGGCAGGGTGATCCAGTCGTGGCGGTTCCAGCTGGTGATCAGGTCCTGGCCCCATTGCTGTTCCACCACTTCACGGGCCCGTTGCCGGGCGGCACGGGGCAGGCAGCCGAGGGAATTGCCATCCAGATAAAGCGTTCCTGCCGGCAAGACAAAGTCATTACTGTGCCTGGCCAAGGGGTCGGCGGCATCCAGGGCGAGCACCTCATCAAAGGTCATTGTGCAAACACCTCTGCAAGCGTATCCAGCAGCTTATGGAAAGCCGGCGTTCCGGGATGTACCCAATCGAAATGCCCGGCCTGCTCGACCAGTACCCGTTCAGCGCCGGGCAGATTGGCGTGGTCGGTGGGTACGAGGGCGTCCGCCGTGCCATGCAGCAGAATGGTCCGGTCATGGCGCGGTTGCTCTGTCGGATTGGCCGCCTGATAGCGGTCCTGATGGTCTGTGAAGGGCCCTCCCATGAAGGGTTCGGTGGCCTGCTGGCAACTGTTGTCTCCCTCGGCGTAGCGGATGATGTCGGTGATGGCTGCCAGGCCGATGACCGCTTGCAGTTCTGGCTGTCTGCCTCCAGCCAGAAGCGCCAGGTGTCCGCCAGCCGAGTGGCCGGAGATGGCCGTTCGGCTGAGATCGATCGGATGCTGGGCCAACAGTTCGGGGGCTGCCGCGAGCGCCGTGGTCACATCCTCCAGGCTGCCGGGCCAGCCGCCACCCTCATCGCCGGTCCGCCGATATTCCAGTGACCAGACTGCGTACCCGGCATCAGCCAGTGCGCTGCTGAACGCCCGGACGTGATCCACGCCGTAGGCGTTCAACCAGCAGCCTCCGTGGATCATCACCAGCAATGCTGCACCGTCGGGCGCTACTGCGTCCGGCAGCCAGAGCAGGCCGTGTTGCAGGGCTCCGTTTCCGTAATGGATTTGCTGGTCGGCGGCGCGGAAGGGCTGGGCCTGCACCGCTTCGAAGCTCACATTGCTTCCGGCGCTGCCGCTTGCCTGGTCCGCGGCCCCGGAACAGGCCACCGTCATTGCCAGAAGCGCGGACAATCCCGTCATCAAGTGGAAAGGTTTCATCCAGTGAAAGTATCAGAACTGCCCGCTCATCGCTATAACAAGGCACGACAGCACCATTCGATAAATGGTCCGAGGCGGTCGTGGAATGGATCAGCGGTTCCTGAAATAGAGAATTGCGCTGTGTACCGGCAGGTAGAGTGCCAGTGGCCAGATCACCATCAGCAGAAAGAGGTACACTCCCGTGGGCAGCAGATCCTGTGGTTGACCGAAGGGACCGTAGACCCAGTTGATGTTCGCTTCGACGCCGGTCAGCAATCGACTCAGGAGGATGGCCACTGCGGTCAGGGCGACCTGGAACCACAAGCCGCGCCGGTCATAGCCCAGGCGCAGCACAGCGTAGATGGCGATCGCTGGAAGGAGGCTGTGGTAGAGTGACAGCATGCGGATGCCCAGTGGAATATCTGCGTCGAACATGTAGGCGGTGCCTAGCACAGGTGCACCAGTGATCAGGAACGCCGTCATCACATCCAGCGTCCAGACCGTGCCCACGATGAGCACACTCAACAACTGCGCTGACATCAACAGGGCGTTTTCCCGCCAAAGGGCAATCAGGATCAGGAAATTTGCCATGTTGCATAGCCACAGGTAATTCTGCGGGCCGTATTCCAGAAAGTACACGGGCGCCCAGATGAGCACCCAGGCAGTGAAAGCCAGTTTCAGCCAAAGGGGTATGGTTCCGCGCCGGATCCGCATGACCGCCTACTCTCGCTATCCTCCGTGGATCATCACCAGTAATGGTGCACTGCTGTGTCTCCGATGCAAGCCCTCCGCAGAGGAAGCCATTGCCGGTACTACGCAGCACATCATCTTCAATTGAAAATGTTTCATCCGGTGAAAGTACCAGAACGTTTGTCCGCGTGCCATACGGGAGCATCAGCGCGTTTGCCCCGCAGGGCAAGACGGCACACGGCGGGTATCACCAGCAATGTCTGCACGGTGGCAGCCAGCAGGCCGGAAATGATGGCCCAGGCCATGGGTGGCCAGAGTGTTGTGGAGGAAAGCGCCAGGGGCAGCAGGCCGGCAACGGTGGTGGCGGTGGTCAGCAGGATCGGGCGGGTCCGGCGTTGCACGGCCAGTGTCACCGCTCTGTCCAGGTCATAACCACGGCGCAGATGATCGTCCATCAGATCGATCAGCACGATGGCGTTGTTGACCACAATGCCCACGAGGGCGATCACACCCAGCAGGGGCTGGAAACCAAACGGCAGGCCGGACAGCAACAGGCCGGGGAAGACTCCGGCAGCCGCCAGGGGCACCGTGAGCAGGACGATGCCAACACGCCGGTAGGAATTGAACTGCAAGACCAGGCAGAACAGGAGCAGCAACAGGCCAGCCGGCGCGGTGGTGAAGATCGCGTTGTTCGCGTCACCCGAGCCTTCCTGGTCGCCGCCCAGTTCCAGGCGCACACCTTCCGGCAGTGGGTCCTGCTCGAGGCGTGAATACAGGCCATCAAGGATCTGGCTGAAACCGTAACCCTGTTCGAGCCCTGCGGTGATGCGGTAGACACGGGCGCCATCGCGTCTCTCGATGCCGGCCACCTGCCATTCGACCTCCGTTCGCGCCACCGCCGACAATGGCACCGCCTCGCCCCGACTGTTGTAGGCGTAGGCGGAGAGCAGGCGTGCCGGGCTCAGCCCGGTGCCCTCCGGCGAGCGCAGAACCAGCGGGATCGGGTCCAGCTCCTGGCGGTATTCCTCGGCCACCAGGCCGAAGCTCTGTCCGTACAGGGTCTGTGCGATATCGGAACGATCCAGGCCATAACGTTGCGCGGCTGCGTCGTCGACCACTAGCCGCAGCGCCGGAACGCCCAGATCCATGTCATGGCGCACGTCCACAGCGCCGGGTATCCTTTTCATGTGCGAAAAAATCTGTTCCGTGGCAGCGCGCCGGGTTGTGTCATCGCGGTGGAAAATCCGCAGCTCCACCGGTGCCGCCCGTGGTGGCCCCTGAGCGAGCGTGCCGGCGATGATGTCCAGCTCGGGCATGTTCTGTGCGACATGGCTTCTTATCCAGCTCAGCAGCGGGCCGGTATCTTCCAGGGTGCTGGTGTTGATGACCAGGCGGCCGCGGTTCGGGGCACGTGTGGCATTGGGAAGATTGTAGTAAAACGCCGGGCCGCTGAATCCGGCAAAACGGTGCACACTGAGCACATCGGGTTGCTGCCGGACCAGGGTTTCCAGCTCCGCTGAAATCGCCTCGGTGCGCTGTTGATCACTACCCTCGGGCAGGAACAGGTCGACCACCACCTGCGGGCGGTCGGCATTGGGGAAGAACTGCAAGGGGATGAGGGGAAACAGTGACAGGCTGAAGCCGACAATCACCACACCAGCCAGGACGATCAGGCGCGGCCAGCGCTCACTCACTCCGCCCAGCGTACGGCCGAGTTGCTGCATGCGGGAAAGTGCGGGTTCTTCTGCGGGTTCGTCCGTATTGCCGGCTGCCGGCTGCGCTTTCAGGCCCCAGGCAGCGAGCAGCGGAGCAAGACTGATGGCCAGCAGATAACTGACACTCAGCGTCAGCATGATCATGACCGGGATGCCACGGGTGAAGTCGGCGGTGCCGCCACTGGACAGCAAGAGCGGCAGGAAGGCCGCCAGGGTGGTGCCGGTGGAGGTGCCCAGCGGACCGGCCAGTTCGCGCACCGACTGCAGCATGGCTTCGCCGCGGGTCAGCCCCTGGTTCAGGCGGTACTGGATGTTTTCGATCATGACAATGGCATTGTCGATCAGGATGCCCAGGGATATGACCATGCCGATGATGGCGATCTGATGCAGGGTGCCGCCGCCCAGATCGTAGATGCCCAGGCTGATCAGTGTCACCAGGGGCAGCATGGTGGCCACCAGCAGCCCCATGCGCCAGCCCATGCCGAGCAGGATCACCAGCAGGATGATCAGCATGCTGAACATGAGGCTGCCGAGCAGATTGCTCAGGCGGGATTCGACCTCATCGGGCTGGAAGAACATTTCACTGATTTCCAGTGGCGTGAAGTCGCCGCGAAGCTGATCCACGCGCTCCCGCAACTGCTGTCCGAAGCGGATGGCATCAATGACATCGGGCTGGGCATAGACGGCTATCGCCACCACCCGCTCACCATCCTGCCAGACCGCCGGATCGGGCGGCATGGCGGGTGCGCGTGTCACATCGGCAATCGCAGCCAGAGGGACGCTGCTGCCAGTGGGCAGGGCGATCTGGGTGCGGCGCAGTGCCTCCACCGACTCGAATTCGTTGTTGGATAGGAGGGAGATGCGCCGTTCGTCGATGGTGAGAAAACCACCCGGTGATACCTGGTTCCTCGCCGCCAGTACATTGTCGATAGCGCCAGGTGTCAGTCCAAGCCGTTGCAACTCGGTATCCCGTAGCGCAATGGTGATCTGTTCCTCCGCCTTGCCTTCGACTTCG
>PWQG01000429.1 GCA_003556835.1 Gammaproteobacteria bacterium | reverse complement strand
TTCTGTTGCAGTTGCGCGAAAGCCTTCTCCGCCGCTTGCAGGGTGGCTTCGATATCCTGCTCACCGTGCGCCGAGGAGACAAAGCCGGCTTCGAAAGCCGATGGCGCCAGGTAGACACCCTGATCCAGCATCAGGTGGAAATAGCGGCGGAAACGGTCGACATTACAATTGGTCACCTGGGTGAACGTGGAAACCTGTGGTTCCTCGGTGAAGAAGCAACCGAACATGCCCCCCACCTGATTGGTGGTGAACGGAATTCCCGCAGCGTCTGCGCGTTCCTTCAGTCCTCGTGTGAGGGCTTCCGTGCGGCTGGTCAGGCTGGTATAAAAATCCTTGGCCGCAGTGGCCTTCAGGGTGGCCAGGCCGGCGGCGACGGCCAGCGGATTACCGGCCAGGGTGCCTGCCTGGTAGACCGGGCCGGTGGGGGCGATATGTTCCATGATGTCGCGACGTCCGCCAAAAGCGCCAATGGGCATGCCGCCACCAATCACCTTGCCCATGGTGGTCAGGTCCGGAGTCACTCCATAGAGTGCCTGGGCACCACCGTCGGCGACACGGAAACCGGTCATCACCTCATCAAAGATCAGCAGTGTACCGTGCTTCGAGCACAGCTCCCGCAGCTTCTCCAGGAAGCCGGGGACCGGGGGCACACAGTTCATGTTGCCGGCTACCGGTTCGATGATGATGCAGGCCAGCTGGTCACCCTTGAGGGTGAACAGTTCTTCCATGGCGGGGATGTCGTTGAAGGGTAGTACGTGGGTTTTTTCGGTCACGGCCGCGGGTATGCCGGGCGAATCCGGTTCGCCCAGGGTCAGCGCACCGGAGCCGGCTTTGACCAGCAGGCTGTCGACGTGGCCGTGATAACAGCCCTCGAATTTCACGATGTCGTCACGGCCGGTATAACCACGCGCCAGGCGGATGGCGCTCATGGTGGCTTCGGTGCCAGAAGTCACAAGTCGGACGGTGTCGAGCGACGGGACACGCTCGCACAGTGTGCGGGCGATTTCCACTTCCACAGCGGTGGAAGTGCCGAATCCGGTGCCCAGTTCCAGTTGTTCCTGAAGGGCGCGGATGACATCCGGGTGACGGTGGCCCAGGATCATCGGGCCCCAGGCGCCGACATAATCGATGTAGCGGTTGTTGTCTTCGTCGATCAGCTGCGCACCTTCTGCGCTGCGGATGAAGCGTGGTGTGCCGCCAACACCCTTGAAGGCGCGTACCGGCGAGTTCACGCCACCGGGAATGTATTTCAGCGACTCTTCGTAAAGCGCAGCCGATCGGCTGGTGTTTTGCTCAGTCATGCCTACCTCTGGAACAGTTTCTGGATGGCTGCAGCGCGAGCTCGGATGTCCTCTGCAGCAAACAGGTGATGGATGACGGCCAGCATGCCGGCGCCGGCCGCAATCAATGATGCGCCATTTTCGGCATTGACGCCGCCGATTGCAACAATTGGCAGTTCCAGTCGGGAGCGGACCTGGCGCAGATCGGCGATTTCGGCCGCAGGTGCCGTCGGCTTGGTCCGGGACGCAAAAAAGCGCCCCATGGCCACGTAGTTGGCTCCTCCATCGCGGGCGTGCAAGGCGTGATCAAGGCGGTTGTGGCAGCTGATTCCGATGATGGCGTCAGGCCCCAGGATCTGACGGGTATGTGACAGATCACTGTCCTGTTGTCCCAGGTGGACACCGTCGGCTCCGATATCCTGGCAAAGGCTTACATCGTCATTCACCAGTAGCGGCACCTGATGACGACGACATAGTTCCAGCAGTGCAGAGGCTTCGCGGCGGCGCTGCGCAGGGCTCGCTGATTTGTTGCGGTACTGCAGCAATCGGGCCCCGCCAAGGATAGCCTGCTCGACTGCCGGCAGCAGTGTCTCTCCGGGAGTCAGTTGCGGATCTGTGATGGCATACAGTCCGCGGAGTCTGTTGCCCGATACACTCTTTCTCATTGTTCCGGGGTGTGCCGGGCCCACCAGGCACGATTGGGCATGAACTGCCCCAGGCCGGGCCGATCGGCATTGTCCAGCGCATTCCAGGTGTATTGCTGGGCCTGCAGTACGGCCTCATGTACCGTGACCCCGTGCGCCAGGAAGCCGGCCAGTGAGGCTGCCAGGGTGCAGCCCGAGCCATGGTAGACCTCGGGCAGGCGCGGCCAGGTGTAACGCTTGACCGGCGAGTGCTGGGTATACAGGCGGTTGATCACCTGTTCCTCGTTGAGGTGGGTGCCGGTCAACAGCACATGCCGGCAACCGGTGTCGAGCAGCTCGGAGGCGGCAGCATCGTTTGAGTCACTGGTGTTCGCCAGTTGATCGAGCTCTTCGGAGTTCGGCGTGATGACCGTGGCCAGGGGCAGGATCAGGTTCCGGTAGGCCTCGATCAGTCCTTTCGAGCCGAAATCATGTCCCCCACTGGCTTTGAGTACGGGGTCGGCGATCACCGGCAGCTGCGGGTAATCCCTCAGCAGTGTGTGGATGACTTCGAGCATTCCCACACTGCCAGCCAGACCCAGTTTCACGGCTTTGACCGGCAGGTCTTCCAGGACCGCCCGGGCCTGCCTGACGATCAGGGCCGGGTCGCAAGCCTGCGATTCGATGACATTGCGGCTGTCCTGGACCGTCAGCGCGGTGATGACCGGAGCGCAATGGCAGCCGGCACTGAACAGGGCTTCTATATCGGCCTGTATTCCGGCGCCGCCACTGGGGTCGAGGCCGGACAGGCAGAGTACGACAGGGCGCTTCGGATTGTCGGGAAAGTCGATATCCTGCATGGTGGGTTCATGATCCTAAAAGGGTTTGACTACAGCCAGTATAACGATGGCCACGAGCAGGACAACCGGCAGTTCGTTGAAGTAGCGGTAGAATACATGGCTGCGCTGGTTGCGATCCTCCCGGAACTGGACCAGGAACCACCAGCAGGCGATGTGATAGACAATCAGCAGTGCGACGGCAAATAGTTTGGCATGCAGCCAGCCGGCCCGCAGGTAGAAGTCCGGCGCCATCGAGATCAGCCAGACTCCCAGGACAACCGTGGCAACCGCCGAAGGTGTCATTATGCCCCAGTACAGTTTGCGCTCCATGACCTTGAAGCGTTCCTGGCTGACCCGGTCCTCCGCCATCGCGTGGTAGACATAGAGTCGCGGCAGATAGAACAGGGCGGCAAACCAGCAAATTACGGCGATGATGTGAAAGGCTTCAATCCAGAGCATTGGGCAATCCCGGGCTTTAATGAGCGATGTGGCCATTATGACGTCAAGCGGATGGACAGTATAGCTGTTAGAATGGGGACTTGCTGCAGCCCCGGAGCGGCGCGGCTGCGATCAGACGGTCAAGACTGACAGGACAGACAAGCAGGAGAGTGATGTGATCAAGGCGGGTATTGTCGGAGGTACAGGTTATACGGGTGTCGAGCTGTTACGATTGCTGGCCCCGAGGGACGATGTCAGCATCGAGGTGATCACCTCGCGCGAGATGGCGGGAACACCCGTCAGCACGGTGTTCCCGAATCTCTTCGGGGTTCTGGATATCGCCTTCAGCGAGCCGGATGCGGAAGCGCTCAGTGCTTGTGATGTGGTTTTTTATGCAACTCCCCATGCGGTGGCCATGAAGACAGCAGCCGACCTGCTCGCGCGTGGCGTCCGTATCATCGATCTTTCGGCCGACTTCCGGCTACGAGACGTTGCCACCTGGGAGCACTGGTATAACGTACCGCATGAGTGTCCGGAACTGATCCATGATGCCGTTTATGGGCTACCGGAACGGAACCGGGAGCGTATCCGGGATGCGCGCCTGGTTGCGGTACCCGGATGTTATCCCACGGCGGTAGAGCTGGGGTACCTGCCCCTGCTGGAAAAGGGTCTGATCCAGCGCGATTCCCTGATCGCCGACGTGAAGTCGGCAGTCAGCGGTGCCGGTCGCAAGGCGGCCGTGCGTACCCTGTTCTGTGAGGCGGCCGAATCGATGAGCGCCTACGGGGTTGATGGGCACCGGCATCTGCCGGAGATCGAGCAGGAACTCAACGACATCAGCGAGGAGCCGGTGAACCTGACTTTCATTCCCCATCTGGCGCCGATGGTGCGGGGCATTCATGCCACATTGTATTCGCGTCCAGCGGAATCACTCGATCCGGACAGCCTGCAGGCCCTGTTCGAAGCGCGCTTCGCCGACGAGCCGTTTGTCGATGTGTTGCCGTCCGGAGTCGTTCCGGCCACGCGCAACGTCAGGGCTTCCAACCAATGCCAGTTGGCGGTCACCCATCTTCCAGCCAGCAACATCGTGCTGGTACTGGCGGTGATCGATAACCTGGTGCGTGGTGCCTCCGGTCAGGCGGTGCAGAATATGAACATCATGTTCGGTCTGGATGAAACTGCCGGGCTGAAGCAGGTGCCGGTCCTGCTCTGAGGCCGCTTGTGATGCGGGAATAGTTGACTGAATTACTCGGTCTTGTCCATAATGACGTCGGCTGCCATGGAGGGCCGAGATTTCGATCACGCTTCATTCATCCGATATGGGACAGGCATGTCAGCAGTACAATCACATGATCCGGTCATCATTTCCCTGACCGAAAGCGCCGTGAACAAGATTCAGAGTCTTGCTGTGGAAGAAGGCCGGGAAAACCTGAAGCTGCGGGTGTATGTCACCGGTGGCGGCTGCTCCGGCTTCCAATATGGCTTCCGCTTTGATGAGGAAGTGCAAGAAGAGGATACGGAAATCGAGTCCAATGGCGCGACCTTGCTGGTCGACCCGCTGAGTTATCAGTTCCTGGTGGGCTCAAGGGTCGATTACGTCGAGAATCTCCAGGGTGCGCGCTTCACGGTGGAAAACCCGATGGCCACCACCACCTGTGGTTGCGGGTCCTCGTTCTCGGTTTAAGACCCTGCCTCCCGCACCGAAGCAGCATGATGCAGCGCACCAAGTACGCAGGGGTGGCGGGCGCCGGTCAGGCGACGGCAGTCCACGCTTCTCCGTTCCATGAATGCTCGTGCCAGCCAGGCGAATGTCACCGCTTCCACCCAGTCGGCCGAGACCCCCAGTTGTCCGCTTTCAATGACATCATGATCCGGCAGCAACTCCGCCAGTCGTTGCATCAGCTGTCGGTTGTGGGCGCCACCGCCGCAGACGAGGAGTTGCGCTTCTCCACTCGAATGTTGTTCGACGGCATCGGCCACTGTGCGAGCGGTCAGCTCCAGTAGTGTGGCCTGCACATCCTGGTCCGCCAGGGACTGCTTCAGGTTCGTAAGCCGGCGCTCCAGCCACTCCATGTTGAAGCGTTCCCGTCCGGTGCTTTTCGGGATGGGGCGTGCAAAATAGGGTTCGCGCAGGCACCGTTCCAGCAATTCGGCATTCGCCTGTCCACTGGCTGCCCAGAGGCCATCCCGGTCATAGGGCAGGCCGCGCTTTTGTTGTATCCATCCATCCATCAGCACGTTCGCTGGCCCACAATCAAAACCGGTCACCGGCCCGTCCGGATCAGAATGCAGGACACTGAGATTGCTGATTCCTCCAAGATTGAGGACCAGCCGTTGTTTCTCCTTGCTGTGGAAGCAGGCCTGATGAAACAGCGGCGCCAGGGGGGCGCCCTGGCCGCCAGCCGCCATGTCGGCGGAACGGAAATCACTGACCACGGGGATGCCGGTGTGTTCGGCTATGGTGGCGCCATCACCTATTTGCAGGGTGAATGCCGCCGCGCTGTCCGGGTGATGGTAGACAGTCTGGCCATGGCTGCCAATGGCCCGGACGAGGCTGGCTGGCTTGCCGGCTTTTTCCAGGACCCGGGTGGCTGCATCGGCGAAGCACCGGGCCGTTTCAATGCCGGTCTCGCCCAGCTGTCGCAAGGAAACCGATTGGTCCGTACAGAGCGCCAGAATGGAATTGCGGAGCGATTCTGGCATGGGCTCACAATGAGTGGCGAGCAGTCGGGGTGAGCTGCCCTGGAATTCGACCAGGGCGGCATCGACACCGTCCACACTGGTGCCGGATATCAGCCCGATGAAGTAGCATGACTCTGCCATATGCTGTCCCGGCTGGCGGGGAGCATTGTCATGCTCCGGCCATCAGTTGGTGGTGGATGTGGTGGACTGGTCCGCGTTGTAGCTGAGCAGGCGTTGCTGGTCGACCGGGTCACGGAAGCGGGCCAGTGCATCGCGGGTGTGCGCCCGGAAACGGTTCATTTCCTGCTTGTCCAGCGTGATCGCCTGGGGCAGTTCATCAAGCACCGTGCGCGGGTCTCGATGCACCCCATTGACCAGGAACTCGTAGTGCAGATGCGGTCCGGTCGCCCCGCCGGTCGCGCCCACATACCCGATCACCTGTCCCTGTCGGACCCTGCTGCCTTTACGTATGCCGGACGCATAAGCATTGAGGTGGGCATATTTTGTTTCAAACCCTCCGGGGTGCTGGATCACGACCAGGTGGCCGAAAGAGCCATTGCGCTGTGCCCAGGTCACCTGGCCGTCGGCGGTAGCGCGTACCGGCGTGCCAGTCGGAGCGGCATAGTCGGTGCCCCGGTGGGCGCGGATGGTATTGTGAATCGGATGGCGTCGGTTGGGATTGAAGTTGGAACTGATGCGGAAGACATCCAGCGGATTGCGGAGGAATGCCTTGTTCATGCTTTCGCCGTCCGGAGTGAAGAAGCCCACATCGCCTTCCTCGGTTTCATAGCGCAGGGCGATGTGTTCGCGGCCGCGATTGGTGAAGCTTGCGCCGACGATCTCTCCGGTGCGCACGAACTCTCCGTTCAGCCGGATCTCCTCGTACAGGATGCTGAACTCATCGCCATGGCGTGGGTCCATGATGAAGTCGATGACACCACCAAAAATGTCGGACATTTCCATGACCACCTGGGCCGGAATGTCGGCCCGTTGCGCCGCCATGAAGAGGCTGTCGGTAATTTCGCCACTGCGCAGGGTCTCGACCCGTTCCGCTTCACGGACAATGGGTTCCACTTCATAGCGAGCGTCTTGCAGGGTGAAGGAATAACCGTCCAGTGGTGAGGTGCGCACTTTCAATTGTTCCAGATGACCGGGTTCCGGCATGTAGAACGCCAACTGGTAGCCCGGGTGCAATCGGTGCAGGATCTCGGGTTCGTCACTGTTGTTCAGCAGGCGGTGCACATCGCCTGCGGTCAGGCCCACCTGATTGAACAGGGTGGACAGGGTGTCTCCCGAGCTCACTTCGAGTTCAGTCCAGTGGGGGTCGGATTCGGGGATTGTCGCCTCGCCGTTGAGTTCTGCGCCAGCAAGCTCCTGTGCGCTGACGAGTATTCCGTCCTGCTCCGCGGCGCTCAGACCCGGTAGCCCCGAGTCTGCAAGGCTGTCGTTTGTTACCTGGATGCGTTGGCCGTGTGCCGCATCGTCGGAGGTCAGCACAATTGCCAATGTCAAAGCGGTGATCAGTGTGCCGGCGAGTAGTAGATGTTGTTTTGGAAAATGAGAGTCGATGAAGTGATGCGTCTTTTTTATGAATTCCATGAGAATAAAGATTTCTCTGTTACTTGTTATTGGATGTCCATGGTGTAGCCCGAACGCAATTCTTAAGGCTTTTGTACCGAAGGTCAAGTCAGGTTTTCCAGACTGTGAATGATTCGCGATTACTGAATAGTGTAGAATCTGCGCTCTTTGGACTGACAGGAAGGATCTCATGCCCGGTGATGCCAACGTTTTGCACGATCTGCAACGTCGTGGACTGATTGCGCAAATGACTGCCCAGGAAGAGCTGGAGGAACATCTGGCCGGCGGCAGTCGGGTGCTTTATAGCGGATTTGACCCGACTGCGGACAGTCTGCATATCGGGCATCTGGTTCCCTTGCTGGCATTGAAGCGTTTTCAGCAGGCAGGGCACAAGCCCATCGCCCTGGTGGGCGGTGCCACGGGTCTGATCGGCGATCCCAGTTTCAAGGCGGCCGAGAGGCAGCTCAACACCCCGGATATCGTGGGGGATTGGGTGCGCCGGCTGCAGAACCAGGTAAGTCAGTTTCTCGATTTCGACTGTGGTGCCAACTCGGCGCTGGTGGTCAACAATCTCGACTGGATAAAAAGCCAGAGTGTTCTCGACTTCCTGCGCGACGTGGGCAAGCATTTCTCCGTCAACGCGATGATCCAGAAAGAGTCCGTGAAGCAGCGTCTGGATCGAGAGGGTGCCGGCATCTCTTTCACCGAATTCAGCTACATGCTGCTCCAGTCCTATGACTTTGCCGAATTGTACAAGCGCTACGATTGCACCATGCAGATCGGAGGCAGTGATCAGTGGGGCAACATCACCGGCGGTATTGATCTGACGCGTCGCCTCCACAAAGGGCAGGTATATGGCATCACCCTGCCGCTGGTGACCAAGGCGGATGGCAGCAAATTCGGCAAGACCGAAACCGGTACCGTATGGCTGGACCCGGCAAAGACGTCACCGTACGCCTTCTATCAGTTCTGGCTGAACACAGCCGATGCCGATGTGTACAAGTTCCTGTATTACTTCTCTTTCCTGTCTCCCGAGGAGGTGCAGGCGGTGGAGGAGGCTGATCGCGGGCGCGCGGGCAAGCCCGAAGCGCAGTCTGTCCTGGCCCGGGATGCCACCCTGCTTGTGCATGGAGAGGCGGGCCTGCAGGCGGCCGAGCGTATAAGCGCCGCACTGTTTTCCGGAGATATCCGCAGCATGACTGCAGATGATCTGGAGCAGTTGCGACTTGATGGTCTGCCAACGACCGTGCTGGCACCGGGCGTGGACCTGGTCGCTGCGCTGGTCGAGAGCGGCCTGGCCAAGTCCAATCGTGTGGCCCGTGAGTTCCTCGGCAACAACGCGGTGAGTGTCAACGGTGAAAAGCTGAGCGAAGGCGGGCATCGGCTGGAAGAAAAAGACGCGCTGTACGGTCGATATTTTGTGATCCGGCGTGGTAAGAAGCAGTTCCATCTGGTCTGTCTGGATGCCGAGTCTGCTGATTCGTAATTTATTTACAAAAAACCGCGTCAAAGGCTTGTCATACAGAAATGGTATGGCATAATGCGCGCCCTCTGAGACGAAACGGTCACGACCGCAGCGTCTTCAGAGCAAGATTCGGCAGGATGAAGTGGTGTTTTAAAGCGCCATTTTCCGGAAAGTGAAAAACTTGAGGAAAGCTTCAGAAAGTTCTTGCCAGATTCGCTGAGAGGCGTATAATACGCGGCCTCGACCCAATCACGAAGATTGGGGCAAGCGGTTCTTTAACAGCTAGAGATCAAGTAATAGAGGTGGGTGCTTGCTGGAGTATTTCGGTGACACGAAATAGTCGAAAGGCAAGCAACTGCGTTGATTTACTGAGTTTTACGCGTAGCGGCTCGTGGTTTACCACGAGCAGTTATGAGTTATTGTAAGTCTGATGAAGTTGTGACTTTGAGCCTTTGAAAGTCTTGTGGAATTACGGCGATTAAGTAGTACGTTGTAGTGAAGCAAGCAGTATGATCTTAAACTGAAGAGTTTGATCATGGCTCAGATTGAACGCTGGCGGCAGGCTTAACACATGCAAGTCGAGCGGAAACGATGGGAGCT
>PWQG01000071.1 GCA_003556835.1 Gammaproteobacteria bacterium | reverse complement strand
GGCCACGTTGCCGGCCAGGATGATCAGGTCGGCCCAGCTCAGCTTGTTGCCATACTTCTTCTTGATCGGCCACAGCAGGCGGCGGGCCTTGTCCAGGTTGGCGTTGTCGGGCCAGCTGTTGGTCGGGGCGAAGCGCTGCTCACCCGACGAAGCGCCACCGCGGCCGTCGGCCGTGCGGTAGGTTCCGGCGGCGTGCCAGGCCATGCGCACCATGAACGGGCCGTAGTTGCCGTAGTCGGCCGGCCACCACTCCTTGGAGTCGGTCATGATGTCGGCGAGGTCTTTCTTCAGCGCCTTGAGATCGAGCTTCTTGAATTCTTCGGCGTAGTTGAAATCGCGGCCCAGCGGGTTGGCGTCCGGCGAATGCTGGTGCAGGATGCGCAGATTGAGCTGGTCCGGCCACCAGTCGCTGGGGCCACCGCCGCCTCCGCCGAGTCGAGTGCGGCTACCGTGCATGACGGGACATTGAGTTACCTGATCCATGAGCCCTCCTGAGGTTTTAGGATTGAAAAACTGGATACGGCGCGATTTCGGGGTCGAGCAGACAGCGCGCCGGTGTAGTTACCACTATAAGCCGGTTTCACCATAAAGCAAATTGATTGTTCTCATCATATCAATAGCCTTTATAGATCAGGCCGGCCGGCGACCGAAAGTCATTAGAATGACCGTGAACACACCGCCAGGTTCCCCCCGCATGACCCGACGCATCTACACCGAAGACGCCTACCTCCGCCAGTGTCCGGCCACGGTGGAAGAGGTGACCGAGCGCGGCGTGATTCTCAACGCCACGGTGTTCTACCCCACCGGCGGCGGCCAGCCCGGCGACACCGGCACACTCAGCTGGGACGGCGGCAGCGCCACCGTGGCCGACACCGTCGCCGACGAACACGGCCGCATCGTCCACATCCTGGCCGAAGACGCGCCCCGGCCTGAACCGGGCACCAACGTCACCGCCGAAATCGACTTCGACCGCCGCCACCGCCTCATGCGCATGCACACCTGCCTGCACCTGCTCTCGGCCGTGCTGCCCTATCCGGTCACCGGCGGCCAGGTCAGCGACGGCTCCGGCCGCCTGGACTTCGACCTGCCCGACGCCCCCGACAAGGCCGAAGTCGAGGCCGAACTCAACCAGCTGATCGAACAGGACCACCCCGTCGGCGAGCGCTGGATCACCGACGAAGAACTCGACGCCCAACCCGAACTGGTCAAGACCCTGTCCGTCCAACCGCCCCGAGGCGCCGGCCGCATCCGCCTGCTCGAAATCCCCGACGTGGATCTTCAGCCCTGCGGCGGCACCCACGTCAAGCGCACCGGCGAGATCGGGCCCGTGCGGGTGCGCAAGATCGAGAAGAAGGGAAGGATGAATCGAAGGGTGAAGGTGGAACTTGAGTCCAGCAGGTAACCGATAAGCACACGGAAAGTGGCCAACGCGTTTCTGCTTTCAAGTTCCTATGCGGTAGCTGCAATAGGCTCCTTAGAATGATGGGTTCATCGAACCTTCTGCAAACGCTCTTTAACCAAAGAAATCGGGCAGCAAATGGCGATCGGGAAAGTGCTGGGGACTGCTCTCACTGATGAAAACCTGCCATTGACTATGGCGACGCCGCCGCCGATGAGTCAAAGCGACTACTTGATGCTGTCCAGGTTTTCGGTGGCGAGCGATGCGGGCGGGTCACTAGACCGCAACGAATAGTAGCCGCTAGGCTGATCAAGCCACTGCTCAAGGAAAACGCCATTTTTGAGGCCAACACCTAAGGCGGACCATGGAATCGGAACTTGACTACCCTCGAAAAACGCTAAAGGCCTCAAAGCTCTCCGCGAACACATTGAAAAAACACCGGGCGTGCGGCAAACAAATCCCTCATCAGCGCGTAAACCTGAGCATCGCTTGAGGCTATTGGAACTTCTACCTAGGACCTTGGGCATTTTCCTACACGATTTATCGACTTTCTCCTATCGCCGAATTGAGGTTTTTTTGGCAATCTACGGTCGCGGATCGAAAGAAATCGGGGCACTTAGTATTCGTGGCCCTAATTCATTCAGTCGCTAATCCATTCATTGGCTTTTGTCTAAGGAGAATCACAATGCGAGAATTGAATGTTCATGAATTGCAAACAGTGAGCGGCGGTACTGGGAGCTCAGGTGAGATTTCTGGATATCAGGGCGCTGGTGCGGTCCTTACTGTCCTTGCTGCTGGAGCTGCAGTATCAACTGCCCCTATCAGCGGGCCGGTCATTGGTTTGGCCTGGGGTGTAGCTGCAGGACTCGCAATCGCACAAGCGATCGCTAACAATTCCGGTAGCGGCAACTAATAAGCTCCCCCCAACCACAAGCAGGAATGACAAATGGTGCTCCGTAGTTTGGATTTAACGTGCACACAAATATAAGAAAAATAGAGTAAATCTTCGAATAGAGAAGAAAAAACGTTGCTCTTTATTTCCGCTAAAGAGCGGATCAAGGGCCTTCAGCAGCGCGTTTCCAGACTACGGAGACCTTCTTTCAAAGACATGAAAAAAGTCCGATCATGGCAAGAATTGAATATGCCAACGCACGATGGCTCTAGTTGGTCTATCTTGCGAGATTCGCATCTAGAAACTCCAGTAACGTTTTCTCAGGTCAGGGAAGCAGTAAAATCATGGCTTCCTCCAAATAATCTGCTGATCGGCCAGCCTGGGGGTAAGAAATTTGTAACCCCTATTGAGATTGCGGAGCTACAGAATACAGCTAAGGGCGCTCTGTATAAACATACTAGAAATGTTTCCCTTATGTTTTTTCCACCCGCTCTCATCTTTCTTTTTTCCGGGTTGGTCTCCGCATCAAAAAATGAACTACTTTTTGGCGCGTTACTGATGCTTATCGGTGCAATATTTCTCATTGACTATTTCGTATTATCCCGTAGTTCAGAAGCTATTTATCAGCGGTCGCTTTTTTTCTTTTGGCTAAAGTCCACCCCTTCCGCAAAATGGGGGCTCTGGTTTTGGTTGGCGGTGGGGATGTCAATAGGCGGTTTGCAGATCGCATCTCAAGTAATACTGGGCGGTCTCGGGGAGATCTTTTCAGCCTTCGGACTCATCTATAGTCGCGTAGAAGAAGGCGAGGTATGGCGGTTCATGACTGGGCCATACCTTCATTTTTCTTCCATACATTTTTCTTTGAACCTCTTGCTGCTAATTATTGGAGGATGGTTATCCTGGGCGCTCATCGGACCGACGAACTCAGTTTTGGTATTCATGATCGGTAACCTAATCGCTGGTTATGCGCAGTATGCTTTTGGGGGAAGGCTATTCGAAATCTACGGTGGTATATCTGGTGGTGTTTATGCGCTATTCGGGCTTCTACTGGTCAGTTGGGCCTTCAAAAACGCAATACTTCCAAGGGGTCTTGTCGTTGTTATGGCAGGCATCCTCTGCATTGGTGAGATGGGAAATGTTCTGTTAATTGACAGCAGTGCAACGGTTGCGCATATGGCTGGATTCTGCGTAGGTGTGGTGGCGGCAATAATAATCGTTTCCTGGGAGGCGGCTATTAAGATAAAGTCAATCAAAGACTCTGATTAAAGTCTTAATAGCTGAACGGTGCTGTTAATCTAAAAAAGCAACAAGGCTAAATAGGGTGATATGAGCCGGAATCTTATCCAGCATCTATGTTATCGATAACCTTCGGTTATAGCACGCAAAGGGCATCTCCTTTATCCCGTTTAAATACGTTAAGAGCCCAATCAAGGTGCAAAACTTTAGATTTTCCTATAACGCAAATGTGACATCTGGCAATGTCTAAACACAAAGCACCCCTTTTCCGTAAGGACGCGATTGACCACAAATCACCAGATGTGTTTGGCAGCATCATGGTTCCGCAAGAGAAGCAAATGGCCGCATTGGCTCTGGTCGCGCTTGCGTTGGCGCTTGGGATAATTTGCATGCTTGTTTTCGGGGAATATGAACGGAAAGAGAGGGTTGCAGGATACGTTGTGCCGTCGACAGGGTTGACTCGTGTCGTTGCTCCGCGCGTGGGGGTTATCAATGCCGTGCACGTCACAGATGATGAATGGGTGGTGGCTGGACAAAGTCTATTTTCCATTTCGTCTCTGAGGGGCATGGCAACCGGAGGAAACGCCGAAGCGGCGCAAGTAGAGGCTTTAAAGAATAAGCAATCAAGCCTAAATCGCCGGGCCGCCCGTGAAAATGAGTTGGCCGAGGCCCATTCAAAGAGCACTAGGCGTCGGATTGAGGAATCGAATCTACAATTGCTTGCTGTAAAGAACCAACAAGATTTGGCCGCGAAACGTACTGCTCTTTTGGAGCGGGAGGTTATTCGGCTCGAATCTTTGCAAGGGAGCGGGCACGTTTCCCTTAGCCTACTGGATGCGAGGCGAGGTGAGCTCCTGAGCGCACAGAAAAATGTCGCAGAATTCGGAAGAGAACGTGATCTTCTCAAGGCTACTATTTCCGGCTTTGAGGAAGAGTTGGAATTGCTCCCATTGCAGCTAAGTGTGCGGCAAGACGAATTGTATACTCGTGCGCTTGAGATTGAGCGCATGCTGACCGAGGCTGAAGTAAAGAGACAAATCGTCGTTCGTGCGCCGGTCTCCGGCCGGGTGACGTCGTTGGTTGCTTTTGAGGGTCAGTCTGTCACGCCGAATCAAATTATGCTGGATATGCTTGCGGATGAAGAGCGGCTGCAGGCGGTGTTGCTGGTGCCCTCGCATGCGGCCGGTTTCGTTCAGCCTGGCCAGAAAGTCCGTTTTCGTTTTGATGCGTTCCCGCACCAGAGATTTGGGATTTATGATGGTCTTGTGCACTCGGTTAGCCGCACCATGCTCAGCCCGGGTGATGAGGTCGGACCACTAAGACTGCAGACCCCCGCCTATCGGGTTATCGCTACGCTGGATTCTAACGTTGTCATTGCCTACGGGGAAGCCATCCCACTTCAGCCAGACCTGACCCTGCAGGCGGACATTGTCCGTGAACGCATGCGCATCATTGAGTGGATCTTTGATCCGATACGTGCGGCGGTGAGCGCCCTTTGATCGGTAGGGGCCGCAGCGATGCGTGATGGTCTTCTGAGCGTTTCTTTCCTGGGCCGCCCGTCCGTTCCGGTGGTGCTGCAGACCGAGGCGGCCGAGTGCGGCCTTGCCTGCCTGGCCATGGTTGCAAGCTTTCATGGTCATCGAACGGACCTGTCCAGCCTGCGTCGGCGCTGGTCGGTATCTCTGAAGGGAATTAACCTGGCTCAGTTGATGGAGATGGGACAGGGGTTGGCGCTGACTCCTCGCGCCCTCCGGCTGGATCTCCAGCACCTCCGTGAGCTTAAGCAACCGGCAATTTTGCATTGGGACCTGGATCACTTTGTGGTTCTGGAACGAGTCACCGGCAAGTCCGTTTGTATCGTTGATCCTGCTGTAGGACGCCGCAAGCTGTCCATGGCAGAGGTCTCGAAGCACTTTACCGGTGTGGCATTGGAGTTATCGCCCACTGCAAAATTCCAACGTCGTCAGGAAATTTCTCCGCTCCCCCTCTGGTCGTTTGTGGCAGGTACAAAGGGCCTGGGAGGGGCTCTTTTGAATATATTTTTGCTTTCCCTGGCACTGCAACTCCTGTTGCTTTTGGCGCCACTATTCGGTCAAATCGTTATTGATGAAATAGTTATTTCACAGGATCGGAATTTACTGACGGTTCTGGCGGTGGCTTTTCTTCTATTGGCCGCAATCCAGACCTGCATTAACGGAATTCGTGGCTGGGTGGTGGTGACGCTGGGTGCCCAGCTGCAATTCGGCTGGGTCACTCGATTGTTTCATCACCTGATTCGCCTGCCGCTGAACTATTTCGAAAAGCGGCACATGGGGGATATCGTTTCGCGCTTCGGTTCGATCCGGGCGGTTGAAGGTCTGGTTGCCAACAGCGTGGTTGCCGCAATCGTCGATGGACTAATGGCGATCACCACCCTGGTGGTGATGTTTGTCTATAGCCCGAAACTGGCCTTGGTGGTCATGGCTGCTGTAGCGCTGTACGCCATCTTGCGCGTGGCCATTTTCCGCGCCCTCAGACTGGCATCGCAAGAAGCGCTGGTGCTGGATGCCAAGGAGAACTCGCTGTTCATGGAGTCTGTTCGGGCCATTCTGCCATTGAAGAATTTTGGGAGAGAGAGCCTGCGGGAAGCGGTATGGCAAAATCGCAAAGCTGATGCTCTGAATGCCGAAATTCGCGTCTCGAAGTTGCAGTTGATCCAGCAGCTGGGCAATACCGGCATATTCGCCTTTGAAAATATCGTCGTTTTATGGATCGGCGCTCTTGCGGTGATCAACACCGAACTCTCCGTAGGGATGCTGGTAGCGTTTCTGGCCTACAAGCAGCAGTTTGGCGCCCGGGCCGCCGCACTGATCGACACGGCCCTGGAGTTCCGTCTGATTCGGGTGCATCTGGACCGCCTTGCGGATATTGCCCTGGCCGAGCGCGATACCGGGGTCCAGCCAGCCAGTCTTGGCGTTCCGCCGATTTCGGGCGCTATTTCCGTCCGCGACCTGTGGTTCCGCTATGCCGATACCGAGCCCTATGTCATCGCCGGACTCGAACTCGAGATCAAGGCCGGAGAGTGCGTGGCCATCGCCGCTCCGTCGGGGTTCGGCAAGACCACCTTGATCAAAGTCATGATGGGGCTCCTGAGGCCGGAAAAAGGCAGCGTGCTCGTCGATCAGGTCGATATCCACCGCGGCGCGCTCGGCAACTACCGACGCCAGACGGCGGCAGTGATGCAGGAGGATGAATTGATCTCCGGAAGCCTCGCGGACAACATCACCTTCTTTGACCCTAGCCCGGATCCCCAACACATGGAGGAGTGCGCCAGAAAAGCCGCCATCCATGACGCCATTCAGCGCATGCCGATGGGCTATCACACCCTGGTCGGAGACATGGGAAGCTCGCTTTCTGGCGGCCAGAAGCAGCGCATCATGCTGGCCAGAGCACTTTACGCCCAGCCACGCATCCTGTTTCTGGACGAGGCAACCAGCCATCTGGATCCCTCGACCGAGCAGCACATTCATGCTGCGTTGAGGAACATGGACATCACCCGCGTCATCGTGGCCCATCGTCGCGAGACCCTGTCAATCGCGGACCGGATCATCGACTTGTCGCCGCGAGAGGTCGATCCGGTCTTTTGGTCGGTTGCGTGAGCCTCCGCGGTGTTCGCTCCGCCGACTTGGCAGCGGATGACCTGCTACCGCGTCTTGAACCGCGCCACCCGCTTCTCCATCCGCGCCTTCATCGCCTCACGCTGATTGCTGCCCAGCAGCAGCTTCAGCTGGAGCCAGCGTTCGCGCCGCAGTGCCCGCCGCTCGGGGGCGACTCGCGTGGTCTTGAACAGGCGCTTGGCCGCGGCCACGGCGTCGGGTGAGTGGGTGCTGATGGTCTCGGCCAGGGCCAGGGCGGCTTGAAGAGGGTCATCGTCGATGCGCGTGATCAGCTGTTTGGCCAGCGCCTCCTGAGCGTCGAACTGGCGCCCGGTCAGGGTCAGCTCCAGCGCCTGGTCGGCCGGCAGCAGCTCGCGCAGGGTCACGCTGGCGCCCATGTCGGGAATCAGGCCCCACTGGATTTCCATGATCGAGAACTTGCAGTCCGGCGCGCTGATCCGGAAGTCGCAGCCCAGGGCCAGCTGCAGGCCGCCGCCGAAGCAGTAGCCGTGGGTGACGGCGATGACCGGCACGTCCAGATCGCGCCAGGCCAGGCACAGGCGCTGGAACAGGTTGGTCTTGCGCCACCAGGGCAGGAAGGCGGTGACCAGCTTGCCGGGACGGCGCAGTACGCTGGCAAAGTCCAGCCCGGCGCAAAAGGCCGGGCCGGCGCCACGCAAGACCACCGCGCGCACCTCGCGCCGCTTGCGCAAGATTCCGGCGGCTTTGTCCAGCGCCTGCATCATGGCCAGATCCAGGCCGTTGTACTTGTCGGGCCGGTCCAGCGAAACAACGGCGATGGCCTGCCGGTATTCGATATTCACCCGTTCGCCGATCCGATCCATGCCTGGTCATCCCTTGCTCGCTGCAGGAATGGTAGCCGAATTCGAGCAGCCTACTTCTGTCGTGCATCACTCGGGGCGATTGCGAACGGTCTCGTCAGGTGATTCGCCAATGGCGCAGCCAAGATTACCGATCGGTGGCGGGCGCCGGAGGCGGCGGCACGCGCAGTTCTTCGAAAGCGCGCTCGCTTTGCGCGACCAGTCGACGGCCTTCACGGAGCTCGGCTTCACCCTCCGACACTTCGCGACGACCGCGCTCCAGCTCGCTTTCGGCTGACTGGATGCGGCGCTCGCCGCGCTCCTTCTTTCGCTGACCGGAGGCAATCAGGCTTTGACCGCGCTCCCATTCCCCAGCAAGCTGCTCCTTGCGCTCGGCTTGCGCCTGAAAACCTGACGCGGCGCCGCGCATTTCATCGGCCAGGGTGGGGGTCGTTTCGCGGCTGCCACAGCCGGCCAGCAGCAGACCGCTGGACAGTGCGGCCAGAATCAGGGTTGATCGCTTGGACATGTCAAACCTCCTTAAAAACATTGCACGGTATGGCCTGGAAGCGAATCGACCGTGAACGGAAGCATCAAGGCGGTTCGGGTTTGCCACGGCCAGGTCGCGATCAGAAGTTGTAGCCCAGCCCCACCGTATAGGCCCAGGCGCCGTCGTCCTGGAAGGCGTCAGAGGCATCGCTGGTGCTGCTGAAAAGGAACTGGTACTCGACACGAGCCAGGACATAGGTCTTGGGTATCACGTAGTACTTGAGTCCTGTTTCCAGGCCGGCGAAGGCGCTGTTCTTGACGCCGTCGCCATAGACGCCGCCAAGGCTGGCGCCGAGGAATGGACGTGCGCGATCGGCGAGGAACTGGTAGTTGACGTACCCACGGGTTGAGCCATTCCAGAAATCGTCGCTGATGTTCGCGCCTTCGATGCTGGCGTAAAAGACGCTCTGCCGGATACCAGCGACAACCTGGTCGCGCAGATACCATCCCATATCGCCGGTCACCCCAAAGGAGCCGCTATCGAAGTTGCGGTCGCTACCGCCGGAGCCGGAAACAGAGAATTCCCGCTCGCCCTCCGTTGGGCCAAACGCGGAGGATTGGGCGACGGCCGTCATGGACAGGCCACCGAGCAGACAGAAGGCGACTGCCGCCGTATGAATTTTGGTCATGGGAATTTCCTTGCTTGAATCGAGCACATCGAAGACGCTCGCCACGACTTGCTGGCGAGAACCGTGTTGAAGCGAAAGCCTTTCAATCAGCCAGCGCCAACGCACGTCCTCATCATCGCCGCGCAAGGGGTCGCTGTCTGTTGGTTAGCGCACGTTCAAGCGTGCTCCTTGCGTTCCTCCAGTACCTCGCCGAGGAATCCCCCGCTCTGATGCGCCCACAGCCGGGCGTACAAACCATCCGCTTCCAGCAGCTCCGCGTGGCTGCCCTGCTCGACGATGCGACCGTCGTCGATCACCACCAGACGGTCCATGGCGGCGATGGTCGACAGGCGGTGGGCGATGGCGACCACGGTCTTGCCTTCCATCAGGCGGTACAGGCTGTCCTGGATGGCGGCCTCGATTTCCGAGTCCAGCGCGCTGGTGG
>PWQG01000154.1 GCA_003556835.1 Gammaproteobacteria bacterium | reverse complement strand
GGGACCATCCCCGCTCGCGCGGGGGAGACTCTATGGAGCAAGATACTGATCTTAATGTATTTTCAAAGAATTCGGGTCTGATCTGGACGAGAAGATCAGCTATTCGACGTTTCGTCGGACGAGAACCATGCCGTCGACTTCGACCAATTCCCGCGACGGTTCTCCCAGGTAAAGCAGTCCCTGCCCGCCCGGTGCCTCGGCATCCCGCCAGGTCATGATGATTGAGCCCCTGCCAAGGTGACCGTGCCAGTCTGAAAGAACATCCCAAATTCTTTCCCGGACCGCTTTCGTCATGCGCGGGCTGGTGTAGACGCCGGGTGCGATTTCGAGCATGACTGAATGCAAGAACCCCCGATACCGATCTTCCACATCACGCGTTACGATCAAAGTCATGCTCATTCTTTGGCCGGCTCCGGTGCGCTTAACAGGTCTTTGATGCGATCAATCATGGCTGAAATGAGCTTTTGCTTCCGGAATTCCTTTGCGGCTCGCTTCCGGACCAGACGATCAATGGGGTCCTGAAAATTCTTTTCTGCTTCCTTGGCCACGGCGAAGGCGATTGGCAGGGTGACCGAATCACGATAGAGGTCGGCAACATCCAGCACGAAGGATTGATCGGAGTCTTCATGAATAAACCCCAGTTGCGGTAGCGCGGAAACTGCGGCAACTGCAATGGTTGCGGCTGCCTGAACGGCTGTCGCAGCATGGTTGATGGCCTGGTTGGGGTCATCGGCTGCGGTTGGCTTGCTACGGTCGTAGCGCCTACCTTTCCAGCGTATACCGAACTGGCTGGCCAGTACTGTGTAGGTTTTCTTCATCCGCGCACCCTCAATCCCGCGAAGTACGGCGATGTCGCGATGTGGAAGCACTTCGCCAAGTCGCCATGCGTACATGCGGCGGGCAATATCGAGGCGCTTCTTGGGGTCCGCCCAAAGCTCGGCCTGGCGCCGAGCGTAATCAGACCGGTCCGGGCCTAGCGGGGGCGCGGTGTAACATCGCACGCCGTCTTCGCCGACGGCAGCTAGCAGCGTGCCGTGGCGGGCAAGGAGGCGCAGGGCGTCATGACTTACCGTGCTACCGGGGCCGAGCAGGATCATTGAGACAGCCTGATGCGGGATCCTATAGCTCCCTTTATCCAAGGAGCCACCCGCCGTCACAAAGCGCAAGCAACCATCCTCCACACTCAGCGCGCCACGATCCAGCCAGAGCAGTCCGTGTCGATTGACATGCGGGATCCGCGCTTTCTCAAGTCCCAAGCGACCCTTGAGCACGCCTAGTCCAGCACCCCGGGCTGGGCGACGATCAGACAGCCAAAGCCGAAGGCGCGATGCCTGCCCAGTCCCCGGGCCAAAAGCGCAGCGAAAGCGGAAGGCTCTTGAATAACAAGACGGCCGACCATCCACGCCTCGGGGCCTTCGATCAGCTGCGGCGAACGCTCGCTTCCCTGGTTGCGTCGGAGTATGCGTGTCCGTTGGAAACTGGTCATCTGGACCTGCTGAAGCTGACAAGCGTTTTCGCGCCCCAGTTCTTTTGCCAGCCATCCGACATAGACCTGCTCTCGGTCGGCTTCCCGATTATCAGTGGCCGCGTGCACCGCTGCGTCCATTTCGTCGATCTTGCCTGAGCGAGCGAAACGGCGAGTGCGCACAATCGGGCGACATCGAACTTCAAAACTAAGCACCTGACCGGCGCGCCAGTCCTCGGGCATCACCGTCATTTTCATGCGATCCAGTGCCAAGGCAGCCCGCCCGAGTTCATCAAGATTGGACTTCGCTTGCAGTTGGTCTGGTTTAGCCTGTGTGTAGCCCAGCAGGAAGTTCGAGCGCAGCTTGTGCCGGTCGACAAAAGGTCGGGGAGCCATGTCGCCGAAAGCCGCGGTCAGAAGCGCGTGCCAGGAATACCCGGCATCTGGAGCACTAGCCGTGGGCTTCAACCCCAGGCGCCGTTCCTGAAGGGTTGCCCAGCGGCCAAACGCTTCTCTGTCCGGATCAAGCTGAATCAGTGAAAGTTCACTCACGTGCAATCTCCCATAAACTGCGCTGCCAGTACTCAGTGCCTTGGTGAACATCGTTGGCCCAATCGCGTCTACCAGACAAGCGAATCAGATCACCGCTGTCGCTATGGTCGCTTGCTTGGTACAGCCAGACTTTGCTCGATTCGTGAGCATCACTCAGCGGCACTTGCTTCAGCGCCTCAATCAGTGAGTTCGCCTCGACCAAGCCAAGCAAAAGCGGTTCACTGGGCAGACACGGCTTGCGGCCGATAAAAAGTGGCCGTGCTGGAGTGTTCAGCGCATCTGCACACTCGGACGGAGTCGGTGGATCGTTTTCCGGTTCAAGGTGGATAGCCACCATGACGGATGCGTCTGCGTGGTACTGGCGGTAGCGGATGTGCGGGCTTTCATAAGTTTTCGCGCCGCCGTCCCGTCCTGTTGGTACGCCGCGTGTTGTCCAGGCTTTGTCGTCCTTGGCCAGTTGGGCGGTCTGAAAGTCCTGCATGATTTGACCAGGGCGGTCAGCTCGCACGACGTAACGCAACCTGGCCTGCAAGGCTTGCAGGCGACTCCCTTCACTACGTTTGTAGCCCAGCGCGTTGCCCAGCAGCCCGGTCAGCAGGGACACTGATGGCAGTTGGTCCGTCCCGCCGATGTTGTCGATAGCGACGCCACCAAAAGCCATCAATGGGGCTTCAAGCCGCAACAGCAACACCTTCATGTTGCTGCTCCCACCTCGCTGCCGGCGAAACGTGCCAGCTCATCCAGGCTGACGGCGTCGCAGTCTGGGATCATCGCGTCAAGCACGGAAAGCTGACGGCGTCGTTCGCCGGTCTGATAGGCCCTGTCCATTCTTGCCAGATGCTCGGCCAGGACGTTAACGGCTGCTTCTGCCGGATCCTGGTCGCGTGCTTTTAGCGCCTGACGAAAAGCGTTGGCCAGGGTGCGCGGCTGCCTCTCCCCGGCTTCAACCAGCATAAATTCGGCATAGCTGTAGGGTGCTGTTGAACCCTTCTTGGCACCGGGAGAAACATCGGCAATAAGGTGGACCAGATGTTCTACAACTTTGGCGGCGGCCTCCGCATCGTCGGCGAGGTTGGCGATCAGCAATGGCACGTCAACCACCGTGTAGCCGTAGTAAAGACCGCTGGCGAGTTCCATATCGAACACGCCGGCTGCACCGGCATCGCTGTCCTTGTCCTCGCGTTTCAGGTCATCGACCACGGCCATGAAGTCTAGCTCGCGTTCGATCGCATGAACGCTAAGTGCATGGGCGACATGAATGGCAGCATCCCGATTGGACTCCGGGTCGGCAGTGACCATCCGCCCGAATAGCGCGGTCTCCAGGCCGGCACCGTGCTTGAGCGCCCGTAGATTGGCGCGCTCGTCCTTGAAAAAGGCTTTAAGTGTTTCAGTTACCGCTTTAGGGTCACTTTGCTCCAGCGCCTGGCGAGTGCGCTCGATCAGGTAATCAATCTCCGGCTGGCCGAAGAACAAAGCCTGGCGGCTCTTGGTATCTCCCGCCTTGCTGCCGTAAAGGTTTTCGATGAGAGCGATCCTGGCTGCGTCAAGGGCCTCCTGAGTTGGGTCGAGTCCGGCGGCGGCTCCCGGCAAGATCTTTCTCTCGACAACCTCCTTGGAACGTGACCCTGTCGGCACACCGACATTGGCAAGCGCCCAGGGATGCACCTTGCTGGCGTCTACCGAGCCCTGACCGGCAACTCGCCAGTGCCGTTTCAGACACTGTGAAGAAATGCGTGATCGTACCGTCCCGCCGAACGGGATCCGTTTGGCCAGACCGGCGTCGTCGCGATTGAGAAGAGTGGCCGGGTACGAGGCCAGCCAGTGAATCTGAATAAAACGACTGCTCATGATGCTTTCCTCTTTACTGCGTTTTGGTCTTGTTCTGGAAACGGGTGTAGCTCAGTGCGATATCGAGCCTTGCCCTGTCGAGTTGGTCTGGCCAGGCGCTTGCAGCCAGTGCCAGTCTGGCCATCGGTGTGAAGTCCATGCCGGGCACATCCGTGCAGCCGGCAAAGCGACGAGCCAGCCTGGGCAGAAGTTGTTGAAGCGTGTCAAAGTCGGCATTTAGCAACTGCTTGAGTCTGTTCTCGCTGAAGTGCATGGCTGCCAATCCTTGGCCTACGGGTATGCGTGCTTCATGTCGCCAGCGGCTCAGTGCCATTGCGTGGACGATCAGTAGCCAGGCCGCAATTTGCTCCGGATGAAGTTTGTCCAAGTCGACGCCAGCATCCGCCATCGCCCTGAAGGCGGCGGTGGCTGAAGCGCCGGGATGTGCTGGGTCCATTCTGCGAAGCGCGGCGTTGATGCCAGTCTGTCCGGGGCGGTCCGGGTTACCCATGCGCCCCTTAAGTCCGGCGATGATCTCATGCGTTTTCACTCTCTATCTCCTTGGTTTCGGGGCGGGTCAGCGGCAAGAATTTCCACAGGCCACCACGCAGTCGGCCCCAGGCGCGCGCCTCAGCCAGAGTGCGGGCCTCGCTGGCCGCTGGCAGTGCCCGACAGGCTTCCTCGAATACTTCCGTGCAAATCTCTGCGAGTGCCAAGCTCCAGTTCCGGGCGGCCTCGTCGTCGTCCAATTGGTTTGTAAAGCTGGAATCAAGCTGATGAAAGAACTCCTGGTCCACCTCTGTGTCGAACTGACGGATCCACGGGCTGGATCTCGGGCCGTTGGCTGGATGCTGCCAACTAGGTTCAGCCTTGCCCTGAATGCGCTGGATCAGTGCCGGTCGTAGCACCTTGCCAGCTGCAATGCCAGCCATTTCCTGGAATGTTTTCGCCCGTTGAAGGAATGCTGAGGGTTCGTCGCTGGCGCCCAGATTCAAGCGTGAAGCCGTCCGGGCTGAAAGCAGAATCCGACGCTGGTGGACGCCTTCGGTCTTTCCCTGCCCTCTGGCAATCCCCGCAGCGACCAGCTGCAGTGATCGCGAACCTTCATCGCTCTCCGATAGGGGACGCGCCAGGAGCGGTTGAATGTATTCGGCCGGATCAAGCAGGCGCACCATGCGGCGGTATCCGAACCCATCGGAGCTGAGCATAAAGGCCTTGCCGGCCTTCTTATCGATGGGCATCCACGGGCAGCCTACGTTTCCAGTTGCCTCCTTGGCATTGACACGAGCGACTTTGGAGCCGGCAGTCTTGGCATGAAGCCAGTCGTCTTCGCCGACCAAGCGCACCCGGCGGCAGACTTCTATGGCCAGCGGATGGAAGGCTGAAAGGGGCAGGCTCGTCTTGCCGTCCCAAGGCAGCAGCCAAAGCAAGGGCTGAAGCTCGGGATCAGTGCCAACACCTGTCTCGCTGTACCATTCGTCCCAGTAACGGAGCAGGGTCTTCACATCACGCATGACTTGGCCACCGGGGCCCAATGCTGCTGCGTGGCAGCGGAGCATGGGTCGCGACGCGAAGCCTCCGTTCATTCGCGCAATCCCGTAGTTGCCCGCTCCAAAGAAGCCTTCTGTCGTTTGCAGGCATACCAGGGCAAAGAGCCATTGCTCGACTGTACCCCGCCTGACGCGATTCGCTTTAAGGTCGTGATTCTTTGCCGTAATGAGCATATCGATGGCGTCGGCGAAGCGGATAAGGCTCTTGTATTCGCTTTCCGTACCGCTTGGGCAGGGGGATTGAAGAAATGCTGGTTGTTGCCAGTCGTCAACAACCAGTCGCCAGGGCTGATCATCGTCGAAGCCCGGCGTCAGGCTCCGCAGGGCCTGCCGCCAAGACGCTGCGCCATCAATCGTATTGCTGGAGATTGACCGATGGGCCAGAGTGGCTAGCTGCGCCAGGAACATGTGCCACGCTGGATACTGATGCGGTCGCAGTGCGGGCCAGTCGATGACCTCGTCGCGGGCGCATAAATTCAGTAGTTCCGGCAATGAAACGTGACGATTCTGCCCGCCTGCACAGGCCACGGTAAGCAGCTTATCTGTCAACAGGTTCATCGTTCCTGCCTCGTGATTTTGTCTTCTTCATAAGCAACCTTAATCCTTTCCCTCCTTGTCAGCTTGTCCGTCAGGCGGTCCGGGACAGACCGTGTCTGTTGTAGTGAAACGTCCCACCGGTGGTTTGGAGTACCAGTACTTGCTCAAAAGCGCGTTGCGACACCACCGCTGCCTCTCCAAATTTTTTGAGCATCCAATGCGGGATAGCCAGTTCCTGCAGGTTTGTCCCGAATGGAGAAACCCATTGGTCCAGCAGCTCAAGGCGCACCGCAGCAATGCCAAGCCTGGTCTGTATGCGACGTTCGTCGTCCGGAAAGTCGCTGTCATCCCACGGTATGCTCCAGCGGCAAAGCACGGCGCCACTCGCCTGTCTCCCGGCTATATGAGCACCGACCGCATCACCCCATGCCTGCGGCCAATCACCACCACGCTTGTCTGCCAGTAGCTTAAGCCTTTCTGGATCAGTCGCGAACTCGACCAGTTCACGATTCTGGTCGGGTATAGTCAGCTGCCTGTTTTCCTTCAGCAGTGTCAAGGTGGCGTCCAATGAGGGGAGGTTTTCATAAGCCCGATCCGGCCCCATGCCGTGACGGGAACGGCCGCGAGGCAAATAGGCCAGCAAATCGCGATTTGCTGGTGTCAGCACGACCGCGCAGGCCCGCTCGAACCCGGTCGGGCGAGTTCTGAAGTGATGCCGATGTAGCCGTCCGATTCGTTGGAGTAGCACGTCAATGGGTGCCAGATCGGTGATCAGAAGATCAGCATCAATGTCCAGCGACTGCTCTAGCGTCTGAGTACCGACTAGGATGCGGCCTTGGTTGGGTGATTGCTTACCAAAGCTCGTCTCGACGGCGCGATCGAGCACGCGACGGTCGCCAGCCGCATAACGGCCATGGTGGAGACAGGTGACACCGTCTCCCGAACCTGCTCGAAAGAGAATGGAATGATCTATAGCCAAGCGGTCCTCTAGCGCGCTCTGGGTTTCTATTGCCGCATTGACGGTGTTACGGACAACTAGCACGCGTGCTCCCTGAAGAGCGGCGGCAACAGCGCGATCCGCTATTTGTTCCGGTTCGTCCAACCAGTGCTGGCATTCGACATGAACCGTTTTTGAGCAACCAGTGCGTTCCAGGCCAAACTCTCCGCCTGCATGAGTGATGCAGGGATAAGGCGCACCGCCGGGGTGTTCATGGTGCCGGTCACGGTCATTTCGACCCAGCAGGCGGTCTCTGGTAGCCAGGCCAAGGGTTGCAGAAAGTAATAAGGCATGACCGCCTGCTTGCTGATGCCGCTGGAGTATGTTTTCCAGAATTCGGGTCATGTAGGCGTCGCTGGCATGAACCTCGTCAACCACCAGCAGACTGCGCAAGGCGGCGAAACCTCGCAAGTGAGCGTGTCGGGTCTGTAGGCCGGACAGGAGCAATTGGTCAATGGTGCCAACCGCGCAACAGGCGGCCAGATAGCGCTTGGTGTTTTCGGCTACCCAACGTTTATGCAGAATGGCCTCGTCCTCGCCGTCCGGCCACAGCACCTTAAATTCAGGCAGCAAGCCTTCGGCTTCCACGCCATCCACCTGCCAGTATCCCGGCAGCGCTAGCAGAACGTTTGGCCTGAGCGCTTCATCCGGAAATACTCGCTGGATAGACGTTCGCACTCGCTGTTCAATCTGGACCGCTGAAACTCGCGTGGGCAGCAGAAAGGCGAGCGAGTCGACTTCACCTTGCTCGAATAGCGCCTTGAAGCGCCAAAGTGCGGCCTCGGTTTTGCCGCTCCCTGTCTCTGACTCTGCGATAACCAGTGAACCGAGGTCGACTCTGTCCATTTCCGCCTGAAGGGCCGTAGGCTGAAACGGACGGTCATCCAGATCGACAAAAATGTTGCAAAAAGCGGGCTGGCGCTTTCGGAGATCCGCGCGAATGGTTTCCACATCAATACACATCCCTCGCAGCAGGCCCTTGGCCCTGCTCAGTGCGACAGGCCACCGACCCAGCCCTTGCGCGAGATCATATGAAAAAGCATGTGGGCGGGCATCGGAGCCGATCCAGTCGGCTAGCGAGACCAGGCCTGCAAACGCATGCACGAACTCGGGTTGCTGTGGCAGAGGCTGGGCATCGTCGGAAAATGAATCGGGAAACAGTTGCTTTGCTACTGAACCGAGCTCGGCGAGATTCTCCCATGGGTCATAACCCGACACGGCTTGCCAGGTTTGTGAGAGTTGAGGTATTGGGTGTTGCCGAAGCGACTCTAAATTCAGCGGTCGACCATGATGGGATACCGCTGCCAGCCAGTGGTCCAGCCCGCCCCAAGCGTCGATTTCCCCAATACAGACAATTTCGGCCAATCGTAGACAACGTGCGGCATGGTGAAGCAACGCGCCAACGACTGCTGTATGGCCGCACTCGATGCCGGAACCGCTGATATTCGCTGTTTTGAGCAGCCGCTGGCGAGCCTCGGCATCAAGCGATTTGGATTGGAAGCCGGTACAAGTTTTCCCGAGGTCATGGAGAAAGGCCAGAAGCCCCAATCGTGCACAGTCGGTATTCGACAAAGTGCGCCCAGCGAAACGTTCGAAACGGTTGAGAATGGTTGGGAGCTTTAGCAAGCGGCTTGTGACAGCCGCAACATCTATCGAATGCTCGATCAGCCCGAGCGAGTCGATGACATTCCCCTCTTCGTCCATGTGCAGTTTTCCCCAAGCTATACGGCTGTGCACTGCCCGCTCCTTCTTCAATCAAGCCTTGCTGTCGGAATATCCGCTTCAGCCATAACGTATGTCTGGCCCAGACGTTTCACGCATCGACAAGGCCCTTAGTTAGAGGCTACTGAGCTTGATTCTCAAAATCGGAGAATCGCTCGAATTGATTGAGCAGTTCTCGGTCAGTGGCTCTCAAAGCAGAGCCGATTACCTCTGCCGAAGTTACTGATGCCTGCCAGTAACGGAACCGTGCCTCGGTAATGCTGCGATACCCATTTCTACCCAACGCCCTGCAGTCAACAGTACCAGACCAGCATTCCCAAAGTCCATCACTGGAAGGGGGCGTAGGCAGGTGCCCGAATCTAACTGCCCTCCCGTCTCACCGTGCCGACAGGCGAGGCAGTCGCCTGCTCACATCACGCGCCTAACGCCGGAACGAGCTGAGCGGTCCAGACCGGAGAAGATGCTCCCCTACAGCGTCAGCTCTGCGCCGTGCCAGGAGGCGATCCTAGGTGAAGCAACGTTCGGGATAGTCGAGCATGATGCGCTGGAGGACTTCGTCGGCCGCATCTGGATCATCGGGGCTGCCAGTAAAGTCAGCCAGCGGGCGCTGCAAAATCTCAGGCGCTTTTGCTGTCATCGTGTGATGCCGCGTGCAAACTAGCGGCCGAATTGTCGCATGATGCTCACAACTGGTCACAATTTGGTCAAAACAGTGCATCGGAATGACTGACGAACGCAGTGCCCATGCGATTGAAGTGTCGGCTCTGCCAAGCCAGGAAACTCGGTCGCCCGTCAACCCTCCATCAGGCCCTGCCCGACGCCGCCGGCTGATGGCCCGCGAAATGACTTTACCAAACAACCGGCCATGACTCACTGGTTCGGTGGTTTCCGGTCCAACGCAACAGTCAACCAGTATCTCGTGCTTTTCAATTCGCCCGTGCGAACCAGG
>PWQG01000226.1 GCA_003556835.1 Gammaproteobacteria bacterium | reverse complement strand
GTCCGGTGACGGATAAATGCCGCTGGTCGCACCCCATTCTCGGTCATCGGGCAACTCGCCCCAGTCATGGATCGGGCGGAACGGATTGGTCTGGGCGGACAGTGTGACCGGCAGTGCCAACGCCACGCTTGTCCCCAGCACGAGCAATGATCGATTGAGTCTTTTCATGGTGATGTACTCCGATTGTTTGTTGTTAGCGCCATTGTTTCTGGGTGGCTGAATTGTTGATCGGGCAACAGCACGGATAGGGTGCATGTACTGTCAAGGTATATGTGTGGCAGCAGATTGTCGAGAAAGAGTAGCGAACAGGTCATGACGTCGCGCGGCAAAAACCGACTCTGTCCGGGAATTGCCTGACCGCCTGGAAACCGGATGCAAACTGGCTCATGCAGGACGAAGCAGTGTATTGTTCATGAAGTCGTTTAAAAGCATAGACTATGGAGGTCACACCGTGGACCAGAACAACTTCCTCATACTTGGCGTACTGGCCACGGGCCTGCTGTTTTCCCTGACAGCTAACGCCGATGAACAGGCCTTGCACGAAATTGCCGCCGCCCCGTCCGCCGAACGCATCCAGCGTGACATCGAGATGCTGGTCAGTTTCGGCACACGCCATACACTCTCGGAAACCGAATCCGATACCCGCGGCATTGGTGCCGCACGGCGCTGGATCAAGGCGGAATTCGAGCGCATTTCCGCTGATTGTGGCGGTTGCCTGGACGTGTTTTATGTCAGCGACACGGTCTCCGGCACCACCCGGATTCCCGACCCGGTGGAAGTGGTCAACGTGGTGGCCATCCAGCGCGGCACCCGCGATCCCAACCGCTTTGTGATGATGAGTGGCGACATCGATACACGCGTCAGCGACCCCATGAATTTCACCGATGACGCCCCCGGTGCCAATGACAATGCCAGCGGCATGGCCGGTACCCTGGAAGCGGCCCGAGTACTGACGCAGTATGAATTCCCCGGCTCCATCATCTACGCGGGACTCTCGGGCGAGGAGCAGGGCCTCAATGGCGGTGCCATTGTTGCGGCCCATGCCATCGAGGCCGGTTGGGACATCAAGGCCGTGATCAACAATGACATGATTGGCAATATTCGCGGTATCAACGGCGTCATCAACAACACCACGGCGCGCGTGTTCTCCGAAGGGACCCGGGTGGTTGAAACCGAGGCGGAGGCACGCCAGCGGCGTTTCCAGGGCGGGGAAGTCGATTCGCCATCGCGCAACATGGCCCGTTATATCGATCGCATGGCCGACCTCTACATCCCCAATCTGGACGTAATGATGGTCTATCGCCTGGACCGCTTCGGCCGTGGGGGGCATCACAGACCCTTCAACGATGTCGGCTTCCCGGCCGTGCGCATCATGGAGACCAATGAGCACTACCACTGGCAGCACCAGGACATCCGTATGGAGGACGGCATTGCCTACGGGGATGTCATAGAGCACGTGGACTTCGACTATGCGGCCAAGCTGACCGCACTCAACGCCGTCACCCTGGCATCGATGTCCTGGGCGCCCGCGCCTCCGGCAAACGTCAGCATCAGTGGTCAGGTCAGCCCCGATACCACGTTGCGCTGGGAGAAAGTACCAGGCGCAACCACCTACCGCTTGCACTGGCGCCTGACCACGGAGCCGCAGTGGACCCACTTCCGTACCGTCGGAGATGTCGATGAATTCACCCTGGAAAACATTGTCATCGACAATTATTTCTTTGGTGTGTCCAGCATTTCGGCCAGTGGTGTGCAGAGCCCGGTGGTGTTTCCGGGGCCGGCGGGGGCATTCTGAGGGGGGCAGCGTCTGGTGGCCAGCGTGTCAAGCCTGGCACCGCTTTGAAAACACAGCGTAATCGGGGTACAAAGACAGGCGCAATAACAAGAAGAACCGGGAACCTCCCGCAAACCCGGCGGTTCCCACCCCGGCATGGACGGAACGGGAGCCTGGTATGCGACCATTGATCATCATCCACGGCTGGAGTGACGAGGACGAATCCTTCCTGCCACTGGCCCGTGCACTGGAGCAACGCACCGGCCGCCCGGTCGAATCCCTTTGGCTGGGCAATTATGTTTCCCTGGACGACGACGTTCGCATGAGCGACCTGGTGCATGGTCTGACCCGAGCCTGGCGTGCCGCAAAGCTGCCCGACACAGCCGGCGCCACTGATGTCATCGTGCATTCCACCGGCGGCCTGGTGATCCGCGACTGGATTGCCACGCGCTACACCGAGCGCAAACGCAAGCCCCCGATCCGCAATCTCGTCATGCTGGCCCCGGCCAATACCGGTTCCCCCCTGGCCCACAAGGGCCGCGCCTTCTATGGCCGCGTCATGAAAGGTTTTCGCTCCCGTAAACGCTTCCAGACCGGCACGCAGATCCTCAAGGCCCTGGAGATGGCCAGCCCCTACACCACGGAGCTGGCCGCGCGCGATCGCTTTGCCGCCAACCCATACCGCCCCGGGGGCGTGCGAGTCACCACCATCGTCGGCAATACGGGCTACGGCGGAATCAGCTCCCTGGCCAACGAGAACGGCTCCGACGGCACGGTCTACCTGGCCACCGCCAACCCCGACTGCGCCCGCCTGACCGTGCAGTTCCCGGCCAGGGCCGGCAAGGCAAGGGCCAGTGCCATCCAGTCGGCCAAAGGGGGTGAGACCGCTTTTCTGGTGCTGGATGCGCACAATCACTCTACTGTCGCGCTAAAGGACGCCAGCCATCCGGGCAATGACGAACTGCTGGCCGCCATCACCCGCGCCCTGGAGACTCCCAACGCCGGCGAGTACCGCGACTGGGTGGCCGACTGTCGCCAGCGCACGGCCCGGGTGATGAAGCAGTACGCCGACAAGCGCGACCCCTATAAGCACGGCTACCAGAATATGGTGATCCGCCTGCGCGACGACGAGGGCAACGACGTGCCGGACTACGTGATGGAGTTCTACAGCGACGCCGGCAGCGATAAGGACCCACTGGCGAGCGAGTTCAATCGCCTTGTGCTGAGCAAGGTGCATGCCTGCAAGGGCAACAGTGCCATCCGCAGCTTCATGATCAATTGCACCGAGCTGCACCGCCTGTTCACGGACAAGGGTCACTCCCTGCGCATCAGCCTGTCCGCCATGCCGGACATCAACGACCCGCGGAACCTGGTCGGCTACCAGAGCTTCGAGATGGATGACATTGACTGCCTGGACCTGGGGCCGGAGGCGCTCAAGGCCATGTTCGTGGCGAACCGGACGCTGTTTGTGGAGATTACGGTGGCGCGGGTTCGGAAGGATGGGGTGTTCGAGTTGGGGAGGGTGGATACGTATTGACGGCGAAGACGATTAGCGAGAAAGCAACGTATTTGTTGCCTATATGCGGAAAAGAAACTAATATGCTTCTTTCCAGTTAATAGCAACCTATAAGTTTCATTATGAGCTCTCTACTTGAACAGATCAAAAAGCGCCGCTTGGCCCTGTCACTCAAGCAGCACGACATGATGCTGCGCGTTGGTATGTCGCGCCAGCAATATCAGCGCCTGGAATCAAAAGGCAACCCCCGGCTCGATACCCTTGAGCTTGTTGCCAAGGGGCTCAAGAGTGAATTGCTGCTTATCCCGCAAGAGAAGCTCAATGCCGTACTGGCTGTGCTGGCTGATGATTTCACGGCATCAAGCGGGCCCGGCCAGCCGGCCAGAGAAAAGGGCAGGTCACTCCCCGATGATCCATGGCAAGGATTGCTGGGAGAGAGCGAATGAGCACGGATACCAATGATGAAGTGAATGTATTACGGCTCACCCTCCACGGCGAATTGGTCGGCTACCTTGCAGGCTTTAAAAATGGGCGCAATGTATTGAGCATTGCAGATGTGTTCAAAGACAATCCAGAGCGCTCGACATTCAGCTTGATTACTCACCCCAGGTTCCCGAATGCGGCCAGGCTCATGGCCGAGCCGTGGGCCAGGAACCAACGGTTGCATCCTGTGCTTTCAAACCTGCTGCCAGAAGGCTCTTTACGTGAACTGATTGCACAAGGCCTGAAAGTACACGTCGACAATGAGTTTCACATGCTGACCTATCTTGGCGAAGATTTGCCGGGGGCTATAGAAGCCACGCCCATGGAGCCTGAAGATGTTCCCGGCCATTTATTAGACAGGGTGCTGAATACCCACGGGAAGGCCAGGGCGGTCAAGTTCGATAAAGTTACCCGGGAAAACAGGTTTTCCCTGGCGGGTGTGCAAATGAAGTTTTCCATGAAGGAAAAGGACGGACGCTACAATTTATCCAAAGGTGATGTGCTTGGCGACTGGATCATCAAAACGCCCTCAACCAAGCACAAATTTGTACCACTGAACGAATACACGGCCATGTCACTGGCCGGGCTGGTTGGTGTGGAGATTCCTGAGATCAAACTGGTTGCGCTTGAAAAGCTCGACAATCTACCGCAAATCAACTTGCCCGATGAGAAGCAGGCCTTCGCCATCAAACGATTTGACCGTGAAGAGGATCAACGCATTCACATGGAAGACTTCGCGCAGATTCTGGTGAAGTACCCACACGAAAAATACAACGCCGCCAATTATGAAAATATCGGTCAAGTCATTTATGACTATTCGGGCGACGGGCTGGCCGACGCGCAACAGTTCGCGAGACGATTGCTGGTGAATATTCTCCTGGCGAACGGCGATGCACACCTCAAGAACTGGAGCTTCCTGTACCCCGACAAGATCACGCCACGGCTTTCTCCTGCTTACGATATCGTGACAACCAATGTCTATATCGAAAACGAGACCCGATTCGCGCTCAACCTCGGCAAAACGAAAGAGTGGTATGCAGTCACCCTGGCGCACTTCAAAAAGTGGGCAGATCAATCCGGTATCCCGTGGCGGGTAATCAAACCGCATTTGGATGACACGTTGAGCAAGGCAAGGGAACTATGGCCTGAGGCGCTAGACGCGCTGCCGATGGATGATGCACATAAAGATGGGCTTAGAACGCATTGGAGCAGGCTTCAGGACGATTTCAAGATAGAAGCCACAAAATAAACTGCGCAGGATCCGTCTATATCGGCAATCATGACAGCCGACGGCTTGCACGGAGGCAAGCAGGGAGCACCCTGAGCCGGGGTGAGTCCCTGTATGGCACACTCCAATGCAGAGCAACGGTCACCTGTGCGCCCGCCAGCCTGGACACTGATAATGGGACCCATGGAACAGAAAGTGGATTGTACGGCAGATGAGTTATTACGACGATAATGCCGGAGAGCTTTTTCATCGCTATCTGGATGTGAAGTCCAAAGAGGTACACCACTGCTGGAGCGACAAGCTTCCTGTCCAGCCCGGCCTGGCTTGCGATATCGGAGCCGGTTCGGGCCGCGACGCGGTATGGCTGGCCAGCCTGGGATGGGATGTCATTGCTGTGGAGCCCAGCCGGGAACTGCGTACTCGTGGAGAACAATACAGTCTTGAACAACAGCAGGCTTCGGGTAGCGTCAGCTGGATTGCAGATTCCCTGCCCGAGCTCAAGCGTCTGCGTGCGCTGGATCAACGCTTTCAGCTTATCCTACTCAACGCTGTGTGGATGCACCTGCCGCCCGCTCAGCAGGAACGCGCCATGCGTATTGTCAGTGAGCTGCTGGCTCCGGGTGGGATTGTGGTGATCAGTTTGCGGCATGGCCCCGACCAGGCCGGTCGCTTTCATCGGGTATCGGCCGATGAACTGATCCAGCATGCCCACAACCGCGCCCTCATAAAACAGCACGACGTACGCGGTGTGCCGGACCTGACCCGACAGGAGATCCACTGGGACTATCTGCTGTTTCAGTTACCGGATGACGGTACCGGCAGTCTGCCCCTGTTGCGCCACATCATTGTCAATGACAACAAGACCGCTTCCTACAAGCTCGGCCTTTTGCGCACACTGGTTCGCATCGCGGAAGGTTACCCCGGCATGGTCACGCGACGTACTGACGACCGGGTCGAGATCCCCTTCGGCCTGGTCGGATTGTTCTGGCTGAAAATCTATATGCCTTTGGTACTGACACACAACCTGATTCAGACTCCGAAAGCTGATCATGCGAAGCAACGCGGATACGGCTGGGCCAAAGCGGATCACTTCTACAGTCTGCAGGACCTGTCGCCCTACGATCTGCGCGTCGGTGCCACTTTTTATGGTGATACAGCCCGACAAGTAATCGGGGCCATCCGTGACGCCTGTGTGAGCATCAAGAAGATGCCAGCGCATTACACCACCTATCCAGGCAGCGATCGCTCAGTCTTCAATTGCGAAACGAAAGGCCTCCGTCACAGCACCCACAGCTGGCAGATCACGCGTGAGAGCCTGCAAAAATTTGGCACGTTCTCGATACCCATCGATCTGTGGCAGAGCTTCAGTCAGTATGGTTGCTGGATTGAGCCGGCCATCAACAATGAGTGGGTTCGCCTGATGCAGTCATGGAATTTCCAGTACGAAATCAGCATCTATGATCGGGCCTTGCGCTGGGAGCAGGGGCTGCGAAGCACGACGGTGCCAAACCAGCGCATACAGCTCCTGCAGCATCGCGGAGAGACCGTCTCCTGCGTATGGACGCAGAAGAACCTGGCACGACAGAAATACGCCGTGGATCACTGCTTCCCCTGGTCACGCTGGCTGAACAACGACCTGTGGAACCTGATGCCTGCCACTGCCGCGGCCAACAACGCCAAAAGTGACAAACTGCCATCTGCAGCCTTGCTGCAACATTCGCGCCGTCCTATCGTGGATTGGTGGGAGCGTGCCTACGCACAGGATGAAATGCTTGCGCAGCAATTCTTCATTGAGGCCGAGGCTGCCTTGCCCTTATTGGATGGTGATGATCGTTCGCTGGTTGCGGTTTTTCATGCCATGGAATACCAACGGACGAAACTGCGGTCGAGTCAGCAGTTGGCGGAGTGGCATCTGAAGAGTTGACCTCGTCGTACGGAGTTCCACATGGCACAACAACTGGCTGCACAACGACAACTTTTCTGCCGCGTTGTAGCTCCAAAATTGCGCGTGAGAAAGGGCCTTAGTCACTGCGCCCTCAAGAAATCCCCATACCGCTCTTCGAGCCGTTTCCTATCGGGGTGCAATCCACGACTGCGAGGAACTTGAATTCGCCGGCCATCAAGCTCTTTAAGTGCATCAAGGACAGCCCCATCATTCGTATGCTGAATCTCCTGGCTTACGGACACTACGTAGTCCGGTGATATACCAATCAGGTTTTTGTCATACGCTGTATGATGCAATCGACTCATGGCAATGCCGTTGGATACTTCGGCCGAGCTGTGAGCCAGGTTATCCGGCGTAATATGCGCTGCCTCCAATAGTTGGCGGATGGGCAGACCGGAGAGCGCACAGCGGTCCTGATAGGCGTCCAGCACACTGGCCCGGAACGCCGCTTGATGAACGGTGTTTGGTCTTCCAGTGCTTCCCACAGATACCGGTTGCCTTGCTTCATTGGGTCCCCGCGCTGCAGGGCGTATCGAAAGTATCCTTCTTCGGTTTCCTCATCCTCATACATCTTGTATCGACCGGCACGAGGCATCGTCGTCTTGATGCTGAGGACGCCACGCTGCATCTGTCGGGGGCGGAATATTCCCCGAGCTTTGTTCGCCAGATAGAGCTGTTCGTCCTGGAATGTAAACCCGTGCTCAATCTCCGACCATGGAATATCTTCTTCATACAGACGTTCGAGCCACTTGACGCGCTCGAATGCAGACAAGATTATGGACAGCGCGTTAGTCAAGACATACTCGATCATCAATGATGGGCAATCGGTAGTCTCCCTGGTGAAGTATGTGCCTGTCAATGTGGAGCGGTGACCTTCCGGAAGGATTCTCACCAAACGCTCGCTGCCTCGGCGTAGCTTCTAAGAACACGAAACTCTAAGAGGCTGCGGCGCGCCTCACCCCGGCCGAGCTGGTCCATGACCACGCAGCATTCTTCAGCTCCGTGCTTGGTACACTCAACCACCTGTTAGTCGCCGATCGCGCTGGCTCAAACGCATTGCCACGCTCCCTTGCTTTAAACCGTCCCTGACGACGGCGAAAACGCCACTTCCATACTACCCTCTGTAGTACAAGGAGGTGTCTGTCATGAATATACAAATTATCCTTTCACTGCTGGCCGTCATGCTGATCAGTGTCGTATTGCTTTTGCTCTGGCGCAATCCGGAGCTGGTTCTGGGGAATGTCGTGGTGAGTACAACGATCTTCATGAGTCTGCTTGGGCTGGGCTTGTTGCTGCTCTACTTTGCCACGCGAAAGGACCGTCAGTAGCCGCAGCACGGCTACTGACCGCTTACCTCATGATGACTGATTGAAATAATCAGAAGTCAGAAGTTGTGTGGCGCCAATCATGACACCGGTTAAAGCCAGATCAACGGCAATAATGGCGAAGGGGCCAATGCCTCCACTGACCTGTTGCACTTCGTTTTGAGTCAACTCTCTCATGCTACCTACCTCCATGTAGTTCTCTGGTTTCTCCAGCATTCGCTGGTATAGATCAGTATAGTCGAGATACCAGCTTTTGGCTCCACGCCAATAGTTGACCTTACCCACCCGCTCTGCAACTATCTCCATACCGAGCGTTACAGAGAATGCCCCATGTCCCGACTCCGCTTCACCTGCCTGTTAATCGCCATATTCCTGACCATGCCCCTGCAGTCACAGGAGCGATCCCTGGAAGACGCCCTGGGCGATACTGCGGTCCAGCAGGGGCTGGGCCATATCGAGGACACCGCCCAGCTGTCAGCCCGCACACTGGTTGATATCGGCGGCATCATATCGCCTTCCGGGCAGGAGCATGAGCGCGCTGCGGCGGTTGCGGAATTGATGCGGGAAATCGGCCTCCGTGATGTCGAGATCTCCGACGCGCCTAATGTGACCGGCCGGATTCCGGGGCGCTCGGGCAAGGCGCTGGTCTTTGTTTCCACGCTGGATGACCTGGCCACCGTGGCCGAACACCAGCGTGCGGCCGACGGGCCACCCGTCATCGACGGCAATCGGGTGGTCGGCCCGGGAACCAATACCTCACTCACCACGGTGGCCATGCTTTCCGCCGCACGCGCTCTGGTGGAGCAGGGCATGACCCCCGAGCACGACCTCGTATTCGCCTCGGTCGCCGAGGAAGAAACCGGACTGCGGGGCATGCAGGCGCTCTATGCCGAATACCGTGACCACGCTTTCGCCTTTGTCGACATCCTCGGGGAAGGCAGCACCCTCAGTTATGGCGCACTGGGCATCCACTGGTGGCGCGTTCATGCCCTCGGTCCCGCCGGGCATACCCTCGGTGGTGGATTGCCGAACGTCAATCAGGGCATCGGCCGCGCCGTGGACCGCATACTGCAGATTCCCGACCCGCAGATCCACGAGGATCGTCGTACCCGTCTCAATGTGGCCATGCTCAACAGCGGCTCGGTGTTCAATCACAAGCCGGAAACCGGCTGGTTCTCGCTGGACGTACGCTCCCTCGACCCCGAGCACATCGAGTCCATGGAGCAGCAGGTAGAACAGATTCTGGACGATGTCAGCGATGAGCTCGGCATCACGTTCCGCATGGAGCCGTTTTCCATGATGCCGCCGGGGCAGATCGAGGGCGCACGCGAAAGTGCCCTGGTACAGACTTCCGTGGCCATTTCTGACCACCTGGGCAGCAATCCCGCACTTTCCGATGCCGGCTCGGCCAATCTCAATGTGGCCATTGCCGGCGGCACACCATCGATCGGCATTTCCAGCCAACGCGGTGGCCGGCGAGGCTTTGCCGATGAGTGGGCGGACATCGAGGTCATGCAACGCACAGCCCGTCATGTGTTCCTCATGGCAGTGACCATGGGTGGCGCGCGCTGATTCAAACCCTGCCCGATCGCGGTGCAGGAATTTTTCAGAACACCGGAAGGAGAGGGCTCCATGAAACTGCCATACCGTTTACCACTGTTCGCACTGCTCATTGCCGTGCTGCTGTCCTGCACGCCCGAACCGGCCACTGAGGTCTCGTCGATCGGCGAGGAGCAGCGCCTGCAGGCCATTGCCGAGGGCATCACTATCTATCGCGATGACTACGGAGTGGCCCATATTTATGCGCAAACCGATGCCGAAACCGTATTCGGCATGCTCTATGCCCAGGCCGAAGACGATTTTCCGCGCATTGAACGCAACTATATCTGGGCTACAGGGCGCCTTGCCGAAGTGGAAGGCCCGGACGCGCTCTACAGCGATCTGCGTGCGCGACTCTACATGACCCGGGCCGAAGCCGAGGCCGCTTACGCCAATGCGCCCCCATGGTTGCAGGAACTCGCTGACGCCTTTGCCGACGGATTGAACTACTACCTGGCGGTCCATCCCGAGGTAGAACCGGCGCTCATCGAACAATTCGAGCCCTGGATGCCTTTCTACTTTTTTGAAGGATCGATCGGCGGCGATATCGAACAGATTCCACTCGATGGTATTCGCGCTTTCTACGGACGGGCCGCCGAGATGGCGGGACACCCGCCACCACCAGCCACCGGGGCCATGCTTGCGAGCAACTACGGTCCGGGCCGGGAACACCTGCCTCTGGCTCCTGGTGAGTACCGCGCCGCAGATGGGTCCAACGGTTTTGCCCTGGACAGCTCACGCACCGCATCCGGCAATACCCTGTTGCTGATCAACCCGCACACCAGTTTCTATTTTCGTGGCGAATACCACATGGTCAGTGAAGAAGGGCTCAATGCCTATGGGGCATCCACCTGGGGCCAGTTCTTCATCTACCAGGGATTCAACGAGCACACCGGCTGGATGCACACGTCCACGCGCGCCGATTTCATGGATGAATTTATACAGGACATTGTGGAAGAGCAGGATGAGCTGTTCTATCGCTACGGGGACGAACTGCGCCCCCTGGAAGTCTCCGAAGTCACACTGCGCTACCGTGATGGCAACAGCATGGGCGAGCAGACCTTCCCCATGTACCGCAGCCATCAGGGGCCCATCACCCACGAGCTGGACGGGCAATGGGTCTCGACCCGCATCAACTGGGATCCGGTCAACGCCCTGCGGCAGTCCTATCTGCGCATGAAAACCGCCAATTACGAGGAGTTCCTGGAGATGATGGACATCCGCACCAACTCCTCGAACAATACGGTGTTCGCCGATTCCTCCGGCAATATTGCGTATTTCCACGGCAACTTCATTCCACGTCGGGACCCCGGCTTCGACTACAGCCAGCCGGTTGATGGCAGCAACCCGGCGACCGACTGGCAGGGCCGGCACGAGCTCGACGAGATGGTCAGCCTGCACAACCCGCCCGGTGGCTGGCTGCAGAATGCCAATTCCACCCCCTTCACTGCAGCCGGGGCGGACAGTCCGCGCCGGGAAGACTATCCCGTCTACATGGCGCCTGATGCCGAGAATTTCCGCGGGATTCAGTCCGTACGGCTGCTCGAGCAGAGCGGCAACGAGACACTCGAGAGCCTGATCGAGCTGGCCTATGACCCCTATCTGACCGGATTCGAGTCACTGGTGCCGGGACTGGTTGACGCCTGGACGGACAACGCCGATCAGTGGCCTGTCCTGGGTGAGGCCGTTGCCATGCTCGAAGACTGGAACCTGGAAGTCAGCACGGACTCCGTGGCCATGTCCCTGGCGCGTTATTACGGGACCCGCCTGGCCATGGAACTGGATGCGCCTGACGGCCTCAGTGGCATGGAGAGTATCAATTGGCTGGGGACGGAAAGTGACCCGCAGGCACGGCTCCAGGTCTTCAGTGACACGCTGGGGCAGCTGGAAGCCGACTTTGGCGACTGGCGCACGCCCTGGGGCGAAATCAATCGCTTCCAGCGCCTCAGTGGCGCCATTGACGCCGGTTTCGATGATCAGGCGCCCAGCCTGCCGGTGCCCATGGCCTCGTCCCGCTGGGGCGCGCTGGCTTCATTTGTACCGGCCCGCAACACCGATACCCGGCGCCTGTACGGCGCTTCCGGTAACAGTTTTGTTGCGGTGGTGGAATTTGGAGACCGGGTAGAGGCGAAATCGCTGCTCGCGGGTGGTCAGAGCAATGACCCGGATTCCCCGCACTTTGATGATCAAGCGCAACTGTACGTTGATGGCGAATTCAAGGACGTGGCCTATTACCGCGAAGACGTCGAGGCACGCGCGCAGCGCCGTTATTCGCCGGGGCAGCGACAGTAAGGAAACCCGGGGCGTGACGGTCCTGTAAGGGCCGTCATGGCTGTCCGGCTTATACCGGCTGTCGTTCCAGCAGGTCCCTTTCAAAGGTCCGCGCCGTATCCAGCATGCGGCTGAATGCTTCGCGCTCGGCCTCGCTCAGGGCCGGATTCCAGGTGTCCAGGATCAGCACGACCCGGGTATCGTCACTATGGTTCCAGGCTTCGTGCCGGTAGGCATCATCAAAGATCAGGCACTCGCCCTCGCGCCAGCCCCGTTGTTCATCGCCCACACGCAGCCCGCCACAGTTCTCGGGCACAATCAGGGGCAGGTGCACGATCAGCCGTCCGTTGATCGATCCGGTATGGTCCGGGATGGTGGAATGGGGCCGCAGGACGGAAAACATGACTTCCGGGGTGTATCCGGGTACCCGGTGCAGGTCCAGGGACTCGAGCACTTCGCTGGTTTTCGGGCAACGCGCGCAATTCTCGTCAATGCGCTCCCCGTGGCGGTAGAAATGGTAGGAAGCCCAGTCCATGGAATGATTGAGGTCTTTCCACTCCCGGGCTTTCCTGCTGCCGGCGGGGTGGCTTACATAGGGCTTGAAGCCGCTGTCTTGCTCCATGAGGATCAGCAGTTCTTCGCGGATATCCTCCGTGGCCGCTTCCAACTTGCTGATCCAGGGGAATTCCTCACGCTCCCAGAACATCCTCACCGGCAGATCCGGGATGTAGGCCAGACCGGGACGCAACTGGGGATGGGTGAAGTCGGGCGGCCGGTGTCCCGTGAAAATTTCCGCACTGGCCTGGATCCGGGCAATGGCCTGCTCACCATGCTCTGTCTTGAGGGGCTGCAATCGAGCCGTGATTTCATTGACCAGGCGGCGGCGAACGAACTCGGAGGCATGGTTCATCGGACCGCGCAGGCTGTCGGGGAGCTGTCTGGCACCAATCTGCTCGGCGATTCGCTGGGCCCGCATGAAGGAACTGGCCGCCTGGTCTTCATCGCCAAGGCGTTCACAACTCAGGCCGTGATAGACAAGGCCCGGAAGGCTGCCCGGATCGAGCCGCAGGGTCCGCGCAAAAGCCTCTCGTGCCTGTTTGAACGCACCACTCTCGAAGGCTGCCAGCCCGAGGTTGCCGAGGGTTTCCAGATCGTCGGGTAGCAATTGTGCCAACCGGTCCAGGTGGGGCAGGGCATCACCGAACTGGCCGCGCTGCATGGCGGCCATCCAGGCGGCTTTCAGCCCGGGAATGCTGTCGGGCTTGTGGGCGAGCAACTCCCGGCTCAGGGGCTCGGCTTCCTGGAAACGTCCACGCTGGAGCTCCGCCTGGAGCTGATTTTCAAGTGCTTCGATGTTCATGCGCCTCTCATTATTCTTATAGCATGGTTTATGACCGGTAAAAGGGTATCGCCACAGCCGAGTGTTGTCGAGTAGGCCGGTCCATCAGGCCGGCACGGGGCCTTTGTGGCACCTTGCTCCCGAGCCCTTCCAGGGCTATCCTGCCTGTGTCGGTCAGGGACACAAGCATTCCATCATCAGACCGGAGGCCGGGCGGGACGCTCTGCTCTCCGGCGGTCCTTTCACAGGAGGGGCGTCGTGAAAACAGCCTTTCGGACACAAGTCTTTACCCTGTTCAGCGGATTGGCGGCAGCACTGGCTGCCGCTGGCGCACAGGCCCAGCCCATCTCCCCGATCACCATCCTGGAGGGAGGGTATACCGAATATTGCTCCATGGCCGCGCGCAACCCGGGCAATCTGTCCAGCATACTGATCACCGGCTCACGCAATCCCCTGGGTCCGGTTGAAATCTGCAGTCTGGCCATTCAGGAAGGGGGTGCCGCCAACCGTGCCACCAACCATACCAACCGCGGAGTACTGCATTTTGCCGCCGGTGATACCGGCGCTGCACTGGCGGACTTCGACGAGGCAGTGCGTTTGGATGAGCGTCTGGTCTTCGCCCATATCAACCGGGGCTATATTTTCCTTCTGCGTGAGCAGTGGGCACAGGCCATCGGCGCCTTTGATCGCGCCATTGCGCTGGGGATCGATCCGGAGCAGCGACGTACGCCGGCAAGGGCCGAATCGGCGACATCGGACACGGCCAGTGTGGTACCGGAGATGGCCCGGGTCCATTACAGCCGTGGTATTGCCCATGAAGAGCTGGAACATGCCCGGGAGGCCTATCTCGATTACCTGCGAGCCTCGGAGCTGGCGCCGGATTGGGAAGACCCCCAACGGGAGCTGGAACGCTTCGAAGTCATCCGGCAATGAGATGACTGCGGCAAGACATTGAACAAAGCATTGAGAATGAGGTGAGGTGATGACTGATTTGCGTTTTCCGGCTGCTGTGGTTCCGGGTTTTCTTGTGCTGCTCCTGTCCCTGTCGGCCACAGCCCAGGTGGAACGCTTCGAGGATGTAGTCGATCACCAGATCGGGGAGCGCATCACCCGCAACCATCAGGTGAATGATTACCTGGAATACCTGGGCCGGACGTCCAATCGGGTCACTGCTTTCGAGATTGGCACCACCTACAACCGCAAACGTCAGATGGGCGCTATCCTGACTGCACCGGAGAATCATGCCCGACTGGAGCAGATTCGCCGTAACGCACAGCAGCTCGATGATCCGCGCGGTCTGTCTCCCGCTGAGGCTGAGGCCATCATCGCGGAGCAGCCAGCCATCCTCTACATCGGCGGTTCCATTCATGGTTTCGAGTTGTCCGGGAGCGAAGGGATCCTGCGTCTGCTGGAGCACTACACCCGGCGCCATGATGCCGAGACACTCGAGCATCTTCGCAACACCGTGATGATCATCGACCCGACCATCAACGCCGACGGCCGCGATGCCTTTGCCGAGTACAATCACCAGAAGCTGGGACGCACGGTGATCACCGATAATGCTGACTGGTCAAACGATTTCAATGCCTGGCAGGCCCGCGAATTCCGCACCAGCCATTACTTCTTTGACCTGAACCGGGACTGGTTCGCCCACACCCATAACGAGACCCGCAACCGCGCTGAACTGCTGCGCCACTGGCGACCGCAGGCCGCTGTGGACGCCCATGAGATGGGCCCCAACACCGAATTCTATGTTGACCAGCCGGCCGAGCCGGTGTCGCCGCTGTTCCCGTCTTTCAGCAGCAGCTGGATGGAGCGCTATGGCCGCGCGCATGCCGAGATGTTTGACCGACACCATGTCGAGTACACCAGCGGGGAGTTGTTCAACTTTTTCTATCCGGCCTATTTCACTTCCTATCTGACCCACCAGGGCGCCGTGGGCATGTTGTATGAACAGGGTTCCAGTCGCGGCCTGGGTCTGGAGCGGCAGGATGGCACGGTGCGTACCCTGGCCGATGCCAGCCTGCAGCAGTTCCTGGCCATGCGTGCCATGATCGGGCTCTCCAGTGCCGAGCGTGAGTCACTGCTGCGCGATTATCACCGGGCCAATGTGGCGGCGATCGAGGCGGGGCGCAGTGGCACCCGTCGCTATCTGCTTACCGAAGGAGGCGACCCGGCATTGCTGGCCGAGGCCGTGAACCTGCTGATGCGCAGCGGGGTGGAAGTGCAGCGACTTGACAGCGCAGTGACCCTGAATGATGTCCGGGACCGGGAAGGCAATACGCTCGGCAGCCAGCGGTTCGGAGCCGGCAGCTATGTGATCGAGGCGGCCCAGCCCCGCAGCAGTTTCCTGCGTAACCTGCTGGAACCCGAGGTGCACGTGCCCGAACATTTCCTGGAACAGGCCCGCCAGCGCCTCGACCGCGGTGAAAACCCGCGCTTCTACGACATCACCGCCTGGTCGCTGCCCTTGCTCTACAACCTGCAGGGTTTCAGCAGCCGTGATGCACGTGCGGTCCCGGCGTCTGCGGTGGATACACCAGTGAGCGCAGGCTCTGACGCGGATGTGCCCAGGGCCCAATACGCTTACCTCATGGATGGCGCACAGGCCCGTGCGCTGGCCACCATCCCCTATCTGCGTCAGCAGGACATACGGGTGAGTGTGCTCTACCAGCCCACGCAGATTGACCAACGTCCCTACGCCGCGGGCACGGTCATCGTTCGCACCGATGGCGAGATCGACCGTGTTCATGCGGCCGTCAGTGAGTTGGCCCGGCGCATCTCCGTACAGGTGGATGCCGTAGACAGTGGCCGCGTGGACCCCGGTTTCCCCATGCTCGGATCGGTGGAAGGAACACGTATCAGTGAACCGAAAGTGGCCCTGGTGGCGGGGCATCCTGTGGATGCCTATTCCTTCGGCTGGGCCTGGCACACCCTGGACCGCAGTTATGAGGTGCCGCATATCGTGATCCGCAACCGTTCCCTGGGCAGCACGCCGCTGGAGCGCTTTAATGTCATCGTATTGCCGGAGATCTCCGATGCACAGGCCCTGTCCGAAGGCCTCGGTGAGGACGGACGGGCGCGACTGCAGCGCTGGGTGCGCGACGGCGGCACCCTGGTGGTCCTTGGCTCGGCCTCGGATTTTGTCCGCGAGCAGCTTGAACTGACGGGTCTGCGCTCCTGGTATGACCGGGACGATGAAGACAATGGCGAACCAGTCCAGCAGCGGATCACGGTTCCGGGTGCCTTTTTCAGGACGGAACTGGACCGCGAGAACTGGCTCACCTCGGGTTATCCTCAGGACCTGCCCATGCTGATCAATTCCAGTCGGCTGCTCAAGGCACCCGAAGGGCCGCCATCACCCCGGAGAAACGCAGCGGTGCAGGTGGCCGAACATCCTGGTGCACCAATTGCTGGTCATGCCTGGGAGGAAAACCTGGAGCGCCTGCCCGGACGGGTTCTGGTTTATGAGGAGCGCGAAGGTGCAGGCCGGGTGATCGCCTTTGCCGAAGACCCGAATTTCCGTGGGTACTGGCGTGGTGCGGACCGCCTGTTTCTCAATGCGGTGATCCTGGGGCCAAGCGCTCCCTGATGCTGGCAAGCAAGGCCTGATCCATGTCCACTGGTCCATCCCCCTGACAAGACTGGCTGGATCGTGCCAGGGCGCCGGAATTCTGGCCGATCCGGTTGCAGCGACGGCTCCGACTGCCCGTCGGCAGCCCGGCCGTGATCAGCAGTCTCATGCTGCTGACCCTGTTTGCTGTCAGCGGTGCCTTATTCACCGGGGCAAAGATAATAAAAAGGCACAAACGGGCGGCAGCTATCCATTATTGCGTTGACACTCCATGGATTATAATGATTATGTATGGAGGCCACACATGATATAAGTTAAAAAAATTAAACCCATAAAAGTATTAGGGGAGCAATAATAATGATTAAACCCTTTCCTGGCCAGCCGAAGGCGCTGGCCGTCGGAATTTTCATGGCCGGACTATCTCAGGTCGCAACAGCCCAGAGCGATGGAACCATTGAGGAAGTGGTCGTCACCGGCTCTTTTATCAGTGGCTCACCACTCGACGCACCTTCTCCAGTGCAGGTGGTCGATCGAGAAAGCATTGAAGCCCAGGGGGCCGCGGTCATCTGGGATGTGATCAAGAACCTGGAGGTCAACTCGGGCTCCTTCACCAACCCCGGTTCGGGTGAAACCAGCCAGACGGAAGGCACTGCCCAGGTCAACCTGCGTAATCTTGGCGAAAACTCCACCCTTACCCTGATCAACGGCAAGCGCGTGTCGCCTGCGGCCGCCGTCACCAGTACTGGCGGTGAGTTCGTCGATATCAACACGATACCGCTGGTTATGAGCGATCGAGTCGAGGTCCTGACGGATGGTGGCTCAGCCCTGTACGGTGCTGACGCCGTGGCCGGGGTGGTCAATATCATCATGCGCACGGATTTTGTTGGCGCCGAGCTCTACGGCGATGTCCAGGGTGTGCAATCGGCCAGCGGCAAGTACGACAGGACAGTCAGCGGCATCTGGGGCTGGGAAAGTGGCGATGCCCGAACCAATTTCGTGATCTCCGCCGAGCGTTTCGAGCGTGACCCCGTCTCGGTGCGTAACGCCAATTTCTACAATGAGTTCTCTGAGTTTCTGGGCACCACTGCGAGCATCGGCGGTGCGGTTTCGGCCCCAGCCTTCGGCGCCAACCTGAATCCGGGCTACCTGGCCACCGACATCATGGCGCAGAACGTGGCGGAAGGCGGAACCGGTGCCCCGGTATACACGGATCCGCTCTGCAACACCAACGCTGCTACATCGATCGACGGCACACCATTCTTCACCGGTACGCTTCGCGAGACGCCTGGCGAGCGCACCGGCACCTGCCGCGAAGACAACTCGCGCTGGAACTATGTGGCCCGCGAAACCACCCGCGATAGCATCGCCGGTGGCCTGCAACATGCGTTCAGCGAAAGCATGGAGTTCTACTCGTTTTTCAACTATTCGGAAAACTCAACCGTGCGCGCCGATGATGGTCAGACACAGGCACGCGGGCCAACAGTATTCCTGGCGCAGCCGGGCGCCTATACACGCAACCCTGCGTTCGGCGGCAACGCCATTGGTCAGACCATGGAAATGGGTTTCTTCGCCCCGGAAGTCGGTCTTACCCGGCCGACCGCGGACGACATAAGCAATGCCCCGGTCGACATCCGTAACGGCGGCATCAATACAGCCTTCTGGAGCACGGTCCGGGACGGTATTCCCCGAACTGGTGATGATACGAACACCACGGAAACGCAATCCACGATCCTTCAGGCCGGCCTGCGCGGTGACTTCTATGCCGCGGAGCGCAGATTCAACTATGATCTCAGCGCCGGTTGGAGCAATTCGAGTCTGGAACAGCAGTACCAGACTTTCAATCGATACAATTCCGAACTGGCCGCCAACGGCCTGGGCGGCCCCAACTGTACGCCCAACGGTGTAGCCGACTTCGATTTCGTCGGTCAGCCCGGTCCTTTCGGTGGCGCGGTGCCCCAGGCCTGGGATTTCTACAGTGATGGTTACCTGCAGACCTTCTTCCCCGGTTTCGTTTTCACCACGCGGGAGGCGATGTCACTTGCATTGACCAGTAACAACCAGGGGCAAGGCGGTTGTCAGTTTTACAATCCCTTATTGACACAACTCAGCGATCCGGAAATGGCCAATAGCCAGGAGCTGGTCGACTGGATGATGCCCACCGTGCTGCGGGCCGACAAGCGCAACAAACTGCTGGTGATCGACGCCATGATTGGCGGCGAGATGTTCGAGATGCAGGGCGGTACGGCGCAGTTTGCCGCCGGTCTGCAATACCGCGAGCGCAATGCCAAGTCCAATGCACCCACTTTGAACCAGCCCGGTCTGCCCAATGCCATTCTGAACTGGGATGATGAGGGTAACGTTGATGAAACACACTATGTGAGCAACAATTTTGAGTGTTCGCAGTGTATTTTCAATTTTGACCACACCCGGGAAACGCAGGCGATGTTCCTCGAGTTTTCCCTGCCGTTCTGGAATAACTTGGAAAGCCAGATTGCGTTGCGGTATGAAGACTACGGCGGCAACATTGGTGGCCAGGTCTCACCCAAAGTGGCAATGAGCTGGCGCCCGATCGAGGACCTGTTGTTCCGTGGTTCCTACTCGCAATCATTCCGTGCTCCGAATATCGGCATCATCGAACAGGGTCTGGAAGCGGGTAGCGTGGTATTCCGTGACCCGTTCGCCAATCAGGCGGTACGCGCCGGACTGCTGGATCCCATTCCGGAGAACGGGTTGTCCGAGCAGACCTACACCCTGGGTGGTCCGGCACCGGATGTTGGCAACGAGTACGCCGACACCTACAGCGCGGGCTTCCAGTGGACACCTGCTGGCCGGTTAGATGGCTTGCGGGTACAGTCGGATGTCTGGCGCTTCGAGGTGGAAGACCGGGTATTGCCGGAGCCTCCAATCACTGCACAGCAGCCCGAGATCGAAAAGTTCCTGTCCGTGCGTGATGACCCGAGCAACTACGTGCTAAACGACACAATCCCTGCTGATTCGGATACCCCCTACGCCTCCTGTGACCCTGCGGCACTGGAAGCCCAGCACGGACGCGATTCCGACGAGCGGCTCAATTGTGTCGTGGATCCTCGTGTTTACACGGTTCCCGGTATCCAGCGCGCCACCAACAGTGACACGGCAAATCTGATCACACTGACCCTGTCAGCGATCAACGCCGGGGTCATTGAGGCGGACGGTGTGGACCTGAAGCTCGGGTACAACTGGGACAACAGCTGGGGCCGGTTCAGTGCCAGCGTGGACTACACCCATGTCCGTCAGTACATGCTGAAGGACATACCGGGTCTGGAGTTCGGACTGATGGATACCGGCGTCTTTGATGCAGCCGGTACTACCGGCGACGGTAACCTGGTGCGCTCGCTGCCCGATAACAAGGGCCATCTCATGCTGAACTGGATGAATGGTTCTCATGGCTTTACCGCCATCAACCGTCACGTCGGCTCTTACCGTGATCTGGGCTATGACCTGGCCTTCGAGAATGCCAACGAGCTGAGGCGCTCCCTGTTGAGCCGCAAGGTGGACAGCTATAACACCTGGGATGTGCAGTACCGCTACACACACAACTGGGGCAATAACAGCCTGGGTAGCACGCAATTCACAGTGGGTGTACTGGACCTGTTTGATGCCAGTCTTCCCTACCGTGAAACATCCCCACTGGGGTATGACGCCACCGTATTTGACGGCCGCGGGCGCCGTGTTTACGGCAGGGCTCTCTGGAGCTTCTAAAGAGGGCACAGTCCCCATGTTATGAAAGTGCCACCCGAGGGTGGCACTTTTTTTTGATTTGAATAAAGTGGTTGAACAAGCCGTACGGCCGGGAAATCATACGGGCGTCACCAGCATGAGGATAAAGCCATATTTCAAGGACAAGCCCACTGTGCTGAAGACCCATACCCAACGCAATGGATACCGCATGATCCCCGCCACCAGCACAACGATGGGAGAAGAGATGGGGAACAGGCAGAAGAAGAATATGGTAATACCACCGTAGCGGTCTATGCGGCGCATGAAACGCTCGTACTTGCGCGGACCAAGCACCTTGTCGATCACCCGGCTACTGAAGGCATAGCCGATGACATAATCGATTGTTTGCGCCAGCAATGCAGTGAAAATTGCGACCAGGAAGAGCAGCGTAACCGAATGCGACTCCGTCAGCATATGGGCGTATAACAATTCCACCGGCGAAAGGATGAAGAACAGGTAGCCGGCAAAATGGGCCCAGGCAAAGAGCGGGATGGTGGTCGCCTCTCCGGTGGTCAGCGCCTGGCGAAGCACAAACGACAAAATCCAGATGCCCACCAGCAGGCCGAGGCCGGCAACCACCCAACGCGGAGTACGATCCAAAAGTTTACCTAAGATCATGAGTGTGCAAGCGATGGTGTCGGGAGCCGACATTCACTCCATCTTGACTTCAATCTCCGATTCCGTGCAATCAAGTTCATAGCAAGACTTGAGGGTATCTCTGAAGCAGATGATTGTCGAGGGCTGCCTGATCGCCTGCCCCAATAACGATTCAATACTGATGCGGCAGCAACTCGCCACCTGAAGCCAGCCATCCGTAGAAATCGCGCTGCAGGCCGTTCACACCTCCAGGGTAGAACCGCGCCAACCAAGAGCGATGATCCGGGCGCTCACAGAACGCATCCGCCTTCATCTGCATCAGCGCTGTGATCGCAAACCGGCCTTCATCAGACCCCAGCAGAAAATACGTCAGCGCCCAGCCCAGGGCATAGTGCACATTGTTATTGCGATTATTCCATTCCGAACGATCCTGCTCCAGAAAGTCGATCAGGCGCCGCGGATACCCGTTCCGAACCGAGCGCTGCGCCAGCGCCATCCGGGAGCGATCAGGCGGCACCATGCCATACTGCGCCGTCACTTCAATTCCGGAGAAATAGGTTGCCAGGCCTTCATTCAGCCACAGCGGTGTGGTGGGTCCGAGCAATCCCGCCACAATCACATGCACAACTTCATGGGTAGCAACGTCCAGCGTCCGACTGTCGTCGCCCTGTTGAAATGTGTATACGGCGTTCTCCGGAAGGCGATAGTAACCAAGCACATTGGCGGAACGGCCGGCCCCGGTTCGCCTGGCATGCTCGTGGAACTCCTGACGATGTTCAAATATCGTGATGTCCATTTCCACCTGTCGCAAGCGGGCTTCGCCCAGGAATCCACGAAAAGCCTGGAAAATACGGCGGGAGTTGGTCTCCACCCGCCCTCGCAAGTAAGGCATCTGCCGTTGACCGACTTCACGTACATCAAGCAGGAAGTATCGTGGCTCATTGCTCGAGGGCGTCACCAAGCTGGTCTGTGCGCCCGCCGGCGGTCTGTCACCAAAATTTACCTGGCCCTGTTCGTCTTCCCAGCGATATACGCGAGGACCGGCAGCATCGGACAGGGCCCTTGTTGGCGGGGCAAAGCACTGTGATGACGGTATCACCGGATGGTGCTCGGTTGCAGCCGCATCCTGGGAGGAGGGTGATGCTGCGAGTCTTTGTGTTGGTGGCGATGGATGCTGTGGCGACGCCACCACTTCCCTGGTATCTGGATCACCCACAAACTGTTTCTGGATCCATGGGATGGGGTTCCCGAGATACAGAATGATCACGAGGACGATCAGGGCTTCCAGTGCGATGAAGATCAACAGGCGCATTCACGGATTATTGCACTGACAGAGCAAATGAGATTTGCGCCAGTTCACAGACTGGATTGCCACCTCGGGTCAAGGAACCTTTGATTAATTCCATGACCGACCTGACCTTCAAAATGCACCATTAAGAATGATTCACTGAGCGGGCAACACCTTGCTCCCACCTGGTTCCAGGGCTACCCTGAACACATAAGGACAGCATTGTTTGAGCATCAAGCCGGAGCCCAGTAGGGACGTATTGCTCTTCGGCAGTCCTTTCAAAGGAGAAGTAACATGAAAACAGTCGGTCGGATACAGCTCCTGACCCTTCTAAGCAGCATGGTTGTAGCAATGGCCAGCGCTTCAGCACAGGCCCAGCCAATCTCTCCAATCACTATTCTGGAGGGAGGTTACACCGAATATTGTTCCATGGCAGCGCGTAACCCCGACAACCTATCCAACATCCTGATTACCGGTTCGCGCAATCCCTTGACGCCTATTGGGATCTGCACCCTGGCCATACGGGAGGGCGGCGCGGCCAATCGTGCCGCGAACCATAGCAATCGCGGTGTATTGCACTTCGAAGCAGGCGATTCCGATGCCGCCCTGGCCGACTTCGATGAGGCGGTCCGCCTGGATGATTCCCTGGTGCTCGCCCATATCAACCGCGGCTATATCCTCAACCTGCGCGAGCAGTGGGAGCAAGCCATCAGTGCCTTTGATCGCGCTATCGAACTGGGTATCGAATCCAGGCCAGAGCGCGATGAATCGGAGGAATCAGGCGAACAACGTGCAGCCGGGACCGTACCCGAGATGGCACGGGTCTATTACAATCGGGGCATCGCCCACGAAGAGCTGGAACATGCCCGTGAAGCCTATCTCGACTACCTGAAGGCAGCGGAATTGGCGCCCGATTGGGATGAACCACAACGGGAGTTGGAGCGCTTCGAAGTCGTCAGGTAATTACTCATCGACCGGTCAGGCTGATTACCGTTCCTGCTGACGCAATTCCTCGAACTGGCGCTCGCTTTCGCTTATCAGACGACGTCCCTCGCGAAGCTCGGCCTGGCCTTCTTCAATCTCACTCTGACCACGCTCGATACGCTGCCCGCCACGCTCGATCTTGCGTTGACCGGAGGTGAGCAGGGCCTGTCCGCGCTCCCAGTCATCAGCCAGCTGTGACCGACGATCAGCCTCGGATTGGACTTCGGCTGCGGCACCGCGCATTTCATCTGCAATCGTTGGATCCTGACTGGCGCATCCGCTCATCTGGAGCAGGCCAGTGCTGAGCGCGAAAAGAATGACCACTGAACGCTGATTCATGTCGGTATCTCCGTTTGAGGGTTGGTATGTGGTTACGCTGCCGCGACCTTACAGGTTAACACTGACGACGAGGACGCAGCAGTGATCCGAAGCGGTATGATGACAGTATACGCCCGCATGCCTTCCCAACGCGAAACTTCCATGGTCGGATACAAGCTCCTGGTACGCTGCCTGGTGTACGCCGGCGCGCTGCCCTTTGTGGGCACAGCCCTACTGGCGTTGCTGCCGCGGGTCTTACCTGCACTGGACGCAACCGCACTGTTTACTTCCTATGCCCTTGTCATTCTGTCCTTCCTCTGCGGAGTGCACTGGGGACAAGGGCTGGCCGCGCAGGGCAGAGTGCCCCTGAACCTGTTTGTCCTCAGCAACGCGCTGGTGGTGCTGCTGTGGCTGGCCCATGCTTTCCTGTCTACAACCGTGTTTCTGTCGCTGGTGTTGCTTGAACTTGTGTTGTTACTCTGGATTGATCGGCGGCTCTTCAGCAATGGACTGATCGAGCCCTGGTACTATCAGACGCGTATTCGCATTACCCTGTTGGTGTTCATTTGCACATCGCTGGTACTGCTGTCATGACAAGAATCGCCATCATCGGGGCAGGGGTCGCCGGCCTGACTTTGGCCAGAAGGCTTCAGGGGTCGGCCGAGGTGGTGGTATTTGAGAAAAGCCGTGGCGTTGGCGGTCGCATGGCCACCCGCCGCGTTGACTCATTCGATTTTGACCATGGTGCGCAGTTCTTCACGGTGCGCAGTGAGGCCTTTCGTGAGTTCCTGAAGCCCTATCAGGCCCGGGGCCTTGTCCAGCAATGGCAGCCTCGCCTGTTATCGCTGGCGCCGGATGAGAAGCCTGGGGAGTGTGCCTGGTCAGAGCCGCACCATGTAGCCGTGCCGGGCATGACTGCGCTGTGCAAGGCCATGGCGTCGGGTCTGGATCTGCGGCTTGAGACACGGGTCGAGGCCCTTCATCGCCAGCCCGACGACCGCTGGCGCCTGGCCATTGGCGCGGACCGCAGCACCGCCTTTGACTGGGTGATCTGCACGGCGCCGGCACCGCAGACATATGCCCTGTTACCACCGGAATTTGTGCAACAGCATCCATTACTTGGGGATAACACCATGGCGCCGTGCATAGCCCTGCTGCTGGGCCTGCAATCAACGCCTGATTGGCATTTCGACGCGGCGCGCATCCAGCATGATGTCCTGGCCTGGCTGAGTTGCGAAGCTTCGCGCCCCGGACGGGCAGAATGCCAGGCTGTGACCCTGCACAGCACCGCAACGTGGGCCGCTGCACATCTGGACGATCCCGATGATGTTGTGGCCGCGAGCATGTTGGCGGCGCTGCGGGACATTACCGGTCCATCCCTGCCGCCCATTGCTGTGCAACAGGTGAAACGCTGGCGCTATGCGAAGGCGGATGCGCTGGAATCGCCCCAACTGCTGCTTGACCCAGATCTTCAGCTTGCCGCCGCTGGGGACTGGGCACACAACGGCCGCGTGGAGGGGGCCTTCCTGAGTGGGCAAAGACTTGCCGATGCCCTGTTGACACATATCCAGAAAAGCGCCTGACAGAAAAAGGGGGCAGCCCTTACAGGCTGCCCCCGAACAAAGCACTTCATCATACTGCACTGATGAAGCGGTCAGGAATGGCCGGTGACTACCCGCACCGACCGAGGGGAGGACTCAGAAATCCCAGTCCAGGGAAGCCCAGAACTGACGGCCCCAGGGGCTGTGCAGTCGGCTCTCGAAGCCGCCCAGTACCGGCAGACGTTGAGGCAATTGATCGAACAGGTTGCGAACCCCCACACTCAATGCGATATCGCTGTCAAAGAACTGATCGAACATATAGGAGTACTGCACGTTATAGATGGCCTGGGAACGGACCTTGCCATCAGCCGGTGCCGGCACATTGGTCAAGGTGTTGTTCACATTGTCGTCAAAATTGACGTGATGCTGATAGTTCATGGTGCCGGAAGCGCTGTGCTGTCCCATGAACCAACCCAGGCGGGCCTGTGCCTTGAGCTGCGGCACGGGCGCGACGATACCGGTGCGCGCGTTCTGGTTGCCCAGCGCATCCTGGATACCACCTTCACTGCCTTCGTACTCGTACTTGGTGTAGTAGGTTGCACTCAGGGTCGTGGTGAAGGTACCCAATCCGTCGGTCAGCAGGGTGTGACGGATACGGCTGTCGAGCAGGTCCACCCACACGGAACTGATGTTCTGCGACTGGCGCACGATGCGCTCAACGCGGAAGTTGTCATCGGCATTACGCGTCACACGGTGATCACCGCCCTGTTGAAGCCATTGTTCTGCGGCCTGACGGGTCGCGGAACCCGGTGTCGGGTCATAACTATCACGAGTGGACCCAATGGCCGAAAGCATCGCGTCAAACTCGATCGCGTGGATGTCCAGGTGGTTCATCGTACGGATCCGGTCCGTGTACTCGATGGACTGGTAATCGAGGCTGATACTCAACTCATTGGTCGGCTCCCAGGTAAAGCCCACGTTCCAGATATCGGAGGTTTCCGGATCCAGGTCCGGGTTGCCGGAAGCACAGGTGGTGCCGCCATTGAGGATACCACCCGTGATCCGGTCAGCGCCGAAGAAGATTTCGCCGCAGTTCTCGTTCGGGTCGAAAGGCCGGGCATCGGCTGGCGTCGGAGCCAGGAAGCTTTCACCCCAGGATGCACGCAGGGCCAGTTCAGGTGTCGCTTCCCAACGCAGAGCGATCTTTGGCGTGGTGGTCTGCAGATCAAAGGTGGTGAAGTTCTCATGCCGGACGGCGATTTGCGCGTCCACCGTGTCATACAGGGGAACCTCGAACTCCATGTAGGCTGCGTGCACCTTACTGCCATAATTACTATCGGTCGGCGGAGTGTCAGCCAGGCTGGTGTTGTAGTCTCGACCACTGGCCGACAGGGGGTTGGCATAGTTCCATTCATCGACATCACGCATCTGGTAGCCCATGGCCATCCGCGCGGCTCCATAAGGCAGTTGATACAGATCACCAGTGGCATTGAGCTCGAACATGGTCAGTTCGCGCTGGGAGGTCCGGAAATTGGGCGACGGCGAGAACCAGTCAATCAGCTCCTGGCTGTTGGAGGTCACACCTTCCTCATAGTAGGGCGAGCGCGGGTCAGCTGAACCCAGGGGGTTATACCACTGATCCCCGCTGGGCCCCCCCATACCGGCCATCGCCGCAGTCAGGCGCTCCACATCAACCATACGGGCCTGATAGTCCCGGTGCGTGCGCTGGAAGGAATAGTAGCTATTGCCCGTCCAGGTGTTGGTGATGTCAAAGCGTGCGCCCAACTTGTAGCGCTGGATGGTGTCGTCATAAGTCTGCTTGCGGGCACCGGTGGCGTCATCCGTGTACGAGGGCAGCGTGCCGGCCAGTGCAAAGGGGCGCCACAACTGCGGGCCCACATCCATGCCATAGGGGTTCGCGGGGTGCTCTTCCGGCATCACCAGCGCTCGACGGTTATTGGCAGCCAGCTGATAACTCAGGGTGTTATGGTTCTCCTGCTCCCGGTTGGCGAGAGTCATCTGCGCTTCTAGCTCGACCGCATTGCTGACCTCATAGGTCAGGTTCTGGTAGATGTTCCACTCGTGCTGTCCTTCCTGCAACGGCCATTGCTGGGAATAGGGGAAGAAACAGTTGTCACCCGGCATGACAATGCCGGCCGGGTAGTTGAACTTGGCTCCCAGATCGGTGACATCATTGAATGTGCCGCAACTGGGGTCGATCAGATTGTCACCAACCATTTCCCCGCCGTGCACACCACCCGGATTGGGGGTGGCACCTTCGACTTGACGCCAGACACCCGGGTTGCCCGAGTTGGCCCAGCCGTAATCAGAGCGCAGGGTGCGTGGGCGTTCGAAGGTCATCAGGGGCGTGGTGCGTGAATAGTCGGCCGCACCGACCCAGTTGATGCCGTTGTCGAAGCGTCGACCGAGCATGATTGCGGCCTTGTTGGTTTCGAAATCACCGCGCTCGTCGCCCTGGTGATAGAGACGGGTCTTGATGCCCTCGAAGTCCTTGACCGGAATCATGTTGACGACACCGGCCACCGCATCGGAACCGTACAGTGCCGAACCACCGTCCAGAACCACTTCGAGGCGATCAATGGCGATGTCCGGAAGCAGGGTGCTGGTGCCATTGTCGACCGAACGGGTGCCGTCCATCAGGGTCAGGGTGCTGTTCTCACCCAGGCCGCGCAGGTTGAAGGTGGCGGCAAAACTCGTCTGGCCCCCGCTGTTGCCCGCGTTAACGTTAGCCACGGTGTTGGTGTTCTGCGTGTAGGTCAACTCACGGATGTAGTTGGCGATGTTCGGGGCGCCGGATTCTGCGAGATCCTGCGCCGTCACAGAGTCCACTGGATTGTTCTGAGCAAAGGCACTATTGCGGATGAAAGAACCTGTGACCACCACTTCCTCCAGCTCCGGAGCCTCCTGTTGCGCCGAGACCAGGCCTGGCGCCATCATGGAAGCAGCGACAATGGAAACGGTCAGGTAGAAGCTGCGTTTACGCGTAAAACGTCGTGTGGGCATGTCTTGAACTCCTTGACTCGACTTGACGGGACAAAGTCCGTGCCGATATTGATTTTCATTATATTTTCGGTTCTGTCCGTAACTTGGTGACAATTCAGCACCATTTGTCACGATTGGCCAGAATGACGAAACTTCATGCTTTTTCAGCCGCGGTACTTCAGGCGGAAACACGCGGCATGTCACGCAGTTTCTGCTATTTAGTCGTCACGGGTCCTGAATTTGATCTGGAGAAACCTGAAAACTTCTACCATAAACCTACCCGGGACATGCCCGGACGGATGTATCCTTCTGTTTTCAAGTGGTTTGAAGTGGCGTAGTCTATAGCCAAGATGAATAAGACAGGCTGGCTGTAAAATGATGAGAATAGGGCAATGGCAGGTCTGTCCCGATCGTTGCAGTATGCATCGGGACACTCCGGATGGCAGCGACGCGGAGACTGTCAAGGTCACGCCTCGCGCCATGGACGTGCTTGTGTATCTCACCGAACATCCCCACGAAGTGGTAAGCACCAAGCAGCTGCTCGATACTTTCTGGCCTGCCCCGACCACAACGGATCATGCTGTACACAAGGTGATCGCCAGTCTGCGATCCGCTCTGGGTGATGATCCGCATGAGCCCACCTACATCAAGACACTACCGCGACGCGGCTATATGCTGATCGCGACGGTGGCTCCATTGGAGGAGGAAACACAGGCAGGCATTCAGGATGAAGTGCCTGGCGAGGGAGAATGGCAAAGACCCAAATTTCGCCTGCCGCAAGCAATAGCACTGCTTGTAGTGGCGTCCATGCTCATGCTCGCTGCCGCTTTTCTCTTACCCGAGCGACACTCCAGTGTCACGACGCCATTGATCGTGGAAGCGGAAGAGGCGGTCTCTGAACGACAACGGATACTTGTCTTGCGGCCGTTGCTTAGCCAGGCCGCACCGCTGACTCAGCAGGAGCAGGTCAATGGTTTGCTGGATTCCCTGGCAGCCAGGTTGGCCCAGATGCCGGAGCTGGACGTGCTGCTGAGTGATCCGGGCGTCAGTGCGCGTCAATCAGTGGAAGACAGCGATGCCACTTACAGCCTGGAGAGTGTCATCTATCACACGGGTGACAAGCTGCGCCTCACAGTCAACCTCACCGACGTCGCCAGCGGACACCATCTGTATGCCCGGCAGTTTGTGCTTGAAGAGTCTGCACTCGCGCCCATTGAACAACAGATCATTCCCAGTCTGGTCGAATCCCTGCGTATTCACCTCGATGAGGAACGACTGGCTGAAATGCGGGCCTGGGGCACGCATAACGCCCAGGCCTACCAGCACTTCCAGCGCGCCGGTTTTTTCCGGCGACAGGGCAATCATGCTGATTGGCAACAGGCGCTACAACACTATGAAAAGGCCATAGAGCTGGATCCGGACTTCATTAACGCCTATCTCGGTAAGGCCACTGCAGCCAATAACATGGCCGTGTACAGCCGCAATGCGCAGGTCGAGGAATTGAGCAGGGAAGTGCTGGCGTTGAGCCGCCGCCTGGCCATGGTGGCACCAGAGAGCGAAGCGCTCGACACCTTGAATTCGATTCGCATGCGCATTGAGGGGCGCAATGAGGCGTGGCAGGAACGCAAATACCGCGAACAGATACTGGCGGGTACAGCTCCCGGCTACGTGTATTCACGCTACGCCCTGTTCCTGATTGGCGCACGCATGTATCACGAAGCCAATGCCTTCCTGCAGTTGGCCCAGACCACGGAAAGTCATCGCATTACACCCAACGAAGCCTGGAACTTCCGCACCCAGACATTACCACCGGAGGAATTGGCTGATGTGAAGGTGTCGCAGCTGATCGAGCGGCCCGTACATATCGGCATCCTGGGCACGGCCATCAGCAGTCTGGCCTTCCATGGCGACATGAACAAAGCCCGGTATTTTCTCGAGCGCCAGACAGAGCATGACGCCGAAGGAGTTCGCGCACATCTCAGTGCGACTTTGGTTGCTGCGCGTGAGGATAAACTGCGGCACCGCGAATGCTGGTTGTTTTCCAGGGAAAACCTGCAGGACCCCGACCTGGCTTTCAACAACGGCATACTCCACTTTCTGCTGGGTGAATTCGAACAGGGTGCGGAATACTGGCGTAATCTTACACGGATCGACAAACGTAAACTGTTCACGCGGCTGCACGCGATTGAACCGCATTTGCCGCTCGCCATTCTGGAAGACCCGCGCTATGCAGAGCTACTGGAAGAGCTCAAAGTCGGGCGTGACTGGCAAAAACAGCTCATGGAAGGGGTGATGGCGATGACCGAATACACCGGCATCGATCTCCACCCGTTATCACGAGAGCACTACAACGAAGACCGTCTTATGCTGCGCAACAATCTTTGGGATGATGCCATCTGGCAGAAGCTTGAGACCGCACGCCCGGATGTGTCCTCGAATCGATAGCAGATTCACGGGTCAGGATGACTGGTCAGTGCGGATGCGGCCTGCGATAATAGCGGGCGGATGCACAACGGGCTGGCATCCAGCCATCATCAAGGAAGGTACGGTGTGACCAGACCCCGAAAACTGCTTAGCGCCTTGTTGTTCGCCTTCGCACTGATATCCACGTCCGTGTGGGCGGACGACCCGGTGTTCGATCACATCACCGTGCGCCAGGGCCTGTCACAGAATTCAGTGCACGATATTCTGCAGGACCGTCATGGTTACCTCTGGGTGGCCACCCAGGACGGTCTCAATCGCTTCGATGGATACCAGTTCGCGGTCTATCGTCATGTTCCCGAGGAGGATGCCGATACCGGGCCGTTGCGCCGCGGCATATCCAACAGCACGATCTGGAAACTGTATGAAGATCGTGAAGGAGTACTCTGGATTGGCACGGCCGGCGGTCTGAACCGGTTTGACCGCGAGTCTGAAACTTTCAGGCACTATCGTCATTATCCGGAGCGCGCAGACAGCCTCAGTCATGCCACGGTGCGCGACATGCTGGAGGACCAGGCCGGCAATTTCTGGATTGCCACCGCGCGAGGCGGGCTCAACCGGATGGATCGGGAAAGCGGTGAGTTCTCCGCCCTGCGCCACATGCCCGGATCCGGGGAAGGCATCAGCAGTGACCGTCTCAGCGCGCTGGCCGAAACCCCGGACGGATACATCTGGATAGGCACCGAAGACGCAGGGCTCAGCCGTTTTGATCCAGTGACTGGAACATTCCTGCACTTCCCGCATGATGATGAAGATGAAAACAGTCTCTCGAGTGATCATGTCACCGCACTGCTGATCGACCGCGCAGGCGTTCTCTGGATCGCAACCGACGATGCCGGCCTGAACCG
>PWQG01000063.1 GCA_003556835.1 Gammaproteobacteria bacterium | reverse complement strand
TGATGGCGACGCCAGGGTTACAGGAGATTGGGACATGCTTGAGGTGCAGACCACAACCGATGAGTCGGAACGCAATGCGCAGGTATGGCAATGCCTGTGTGACACGCCCGGTATTGATCTGGTCATGCAGGTGAAGAAAATGCCGCTGCCCGACTTCGACGGCATTCTGGAAGAGACCAAGGCGGTGTATGCCGATCAATTGCCGGGCCGGACTTTTGCTGTCCGCTGCAAGCGGCAGGGGCAACACAGCTTCACTTCCGTGGATGTGGAGCGTCATGTAGGTGCCGGGCTGATTCGTGACTGCAATCCGGCAGGTGTCAGTCTGAATGACCCTGAAGTCAGTGTGCATATCCAGGTCCGGCACAACGACCTTTATGTGGTGGAGAAGTTGCAGCGTGGCCTCGGTGGTTATCCCCTGGGATCCCAGGATGCGGTACTGAGCCTGATTTCCGGCGGCTTTGATTCCTCGGTTTCCACCTTCCAGTGCATGAAGCGCGGTCTGCTGACCCACTTCCTGTTTTTCAATCTCGGTGGCAAGGAGCATGAGCTGGCGGTCAAGGAAGTGGCCGTCTATCTGTGGATGCGCTATGGCGCCTCGCAGCGGGTCAAATTCATCACCGTGCCTTTTGAGCCCGTGGTGAACGAGATTCTGGAGAATGTCGACAATGGACATATGGGAGTCGTGCTCAAGCGCATGATGATGCGCGCGGCCGAGCGTGTGGCCGATTCACTGGAGGTTGATGCGGTGGTCACCGGCGAGAGTGTGGCCCAGGTCAGCAGCCAGACCCTGGTCAATCTGTCGGTGATTGATGCGGTCACCGACAAATTGGTGTTGCGCCCGCTTATCACCAGCGACAAACAGGAAATCATCGATGTCGCCCGCCGGATCGGTACCGAAGCGTTTTCCCGGAACGTGCCTGAATACTGCGGTGTCATCTCGGTCAAGCCCACCACTCGCGCCCGGCGTCATCGGGTCGAAGCCGAGGAAGCGCGCATGGATATGGGGGTGCTGGACCGCGTGGTGGCCGACATGGCGGTGCAGCGCATAGATCGGGTGGTGGAGGGCCTGGGCAATCAGGCGGTGGAGCCGGATGAGTATAAGGAAGTGCCAAGTGGCGCCGTGGTACTGGATATTCGCCATCCGGATGAGCTGGATGTGCAGCCTTTGCGCTTGCCCGAAGATGTGCAACGGATGGAGGTACCCTTCTATCAGCTGCAGTCGCAGTTAGGGGATCTGGACTCGGGGCGCCTGTACCTGTTGTATTGCGGCAAGGGAATCATGAGTCGCTTGCATGCATCGCACTTGAAGGATGCCGGGTACACGAATGTGGGCGTGTACCGACCTTTGTAGCTTGTAGTTCGGGTTCGGCAGGTGAGGTCTGGGGTGGGGCGTTACTGCGCAGGACCCTCGATCGCCATGGATGGCGATCGCGGAGCGACCCAGGGACGGGCTTGAGCGTGTCCAGCGCAGTAATGCCCCACCCCAGACCTCACCTGACGGACCCGGCCTCAGTGCTGGTTTCGAGGGGGATTACGTTGCCGTTGCTGTGGTAGTGGATGCTGTTCCTGCCTCTTTCTTTGGCGTGGTAGAGGGCGTCGTCGGCGCGTTTCAGTATGGATTCAATATCGTCGGTGTCGTGCTCCAAGCTGGCGAGCCCCATGCTCCAGGTTACCTGGAAGGTTTCGTTGTTGGCGTTCTTGTCGATGTGTTGGATTTCGCTGAGCTTTTGCTGCAGGCGCCAGGCTGCCTGGCGGGCACGATCCTGATCGCTGTCCATGAAAACCAGGGCAAATTCCTCGCCGCCGAAACGTGCGGCAAGATCTTCTTGGCGCATCAGTTCCCGCAATGCCCGGCCGCAGGTGACCAGCACTGAATCGCCGACGGCGTGCCCGCGCGAGTCGTTGATCTGTTTGAAGTTATCCAGGTCGGCCAGTACCACCGTCAACGCTGCGCCGCTGCGGCGGCAGCGAGCAATTTCTTCGTTCAGCCTTGCGGTCAGGCGGCGGTTGTCCAGGCCGGTCAGTTCGTCCGTGGCGGCGAGGGTTTCGAGTTTCCTATTGGCTTCGGCCAACCGGGCCTGCGTCTGAAGCAGACGGGTTTCCGCTTCCCGTGCTTTGGTGACGTCACGCAATAGAAGAATGTCGCCTTCCTGTGTGCCTTGCGAAGTGCTCACGGCGAAGCGACGGACTTCCAGGATCCTCGCGGACTTGGTTTCGATGTCATCCTGATCGTTCACGGCAATGGACATGGCTTCGGCGGGAATCAGCTCCTCCAGCGGTTGGCCGATCAATTCCGCCACGCCGTTCTCTGTCTGCAGGTCCAGGAGGCGAATGACTGCCGGGTTGGCGTCGACCACCCGGCGTGGATTGCCCGAGGCCACCAGCAGGCCATCCTGCAGCTGCTCCAGGGTCTTGCTGCGAGCTACCGGTACCAGTTGCAACAACCTGTGGCGCGTGGCTACCCAAGCGATCGCGGGGAACGCGATCGCCAGAGCGGAGGGGGTTATATCCATGGGGAAAAGTTGTGTACCGCTGAGGTAGGTCAGGTTGGCGAGTACCACAATCAGGCTGGCGGCCAGAATTGCAAAAAACGGCAAACGGTAGTGAGGACTTGATGCCAGATGCATCAACATCATGATCGAGCCCAGAGTAAGTAGGGTATAGCTGTAGAACAGATGTACAACGAACCAGGGGCCGTACTCGATTTGCGCGATGGTAGAAGTCGGGTCAAGCCATTGCGCCCAGATCAGACCATGCCATTCATTGCTCAGGGCAAGGAGCACGGTGATGGCGGGGATGACACAAACGGCTTGCAGCCAAGGTGAATGTAACAGCCGGCTGCGACCGCTGAACATGGCGCCAGCAAGAAACCACAGCGCGGGCAGGCTGCTTATGCCGACATATTGAAACTTGGCCACGGCCAGTCGCCACTCGGGTGCATCATGCATCAACCAGAGGAACTGCCCCAGGCACCAGATCGCGGTGGCCAGTCCGCACAGCACTACGTACGGCCGTCCCTGCACCACCGGTGCTTTCAGGGTATATCCGGCCAGGCCGAGGCTGATCAGTGCTCCTACGAACGAGGGAAGTGCCAGCAGGTATTGGGGCATCATAGATAGTACCGCTCCTTTACGAGCACTTCGGAAATCCTTGGATCACATACCCTTTGCTCTTTCTTCACGACATTCATGGGATCCCATTTCGAATTCCCGGCAGATCCAGGGGCGGTTTTTGTAAATCGTACACAGGAACGTTTCGCGGTCCAAAGCAGAACACCAGCCGTCAGCCAGTCGCAACATGGTTTCTCCACCCCATTCATCGACCGCAATATGCCGTTGGGGCACACCGGTGTCTGTAATGATCATGACCTCCAGGCGGCAACAGCAAGCCTGACAGCTTGAGCAGGAAATTTCGGGGTCGATCTCGTCTTTAAGCGGAATATTCATGAATATATACAACAGGCTGTGTCTGCAGCACAGGCTCATTCAGGTGGGCGCGCATTACCAGGATTCCTGAGTCATCGACGTTGGTAAACATGGAGCGCTCGTTCAGACCATCCGGCGGATGATACCGTCCTTGAGAAACATATGACGGAATGCTGCGCCAATATGGCCGATGATCAGCACACCCAGGCTGATTGCGAGCACTCCGTGTATATCGAACAGGCGGTCGGCCAGTTCCCTGTCCACGGGAACCAGAGGCATGGCAGGCAGGTCGTAACCGCCCACCGTGACCAGGGCAGGATACGCTGTCACACCAGCCCAGCCAAACAAGGGCGTCAGAACCAGCAGCACGTAAAGCAGGTGGTGCAGGCTTTTCGCAGCAAGCTGTAATTTTCGTGGCATGTGCTCCGGATAAGGTGGGCTCTTCAATCGGACTTTCAGCACGATCCGCAGAATCATCAGTAACAATACGCTGAAACCGATTGCTTTGTGCCAGCTGTACAATGTGTCTGTCAGATCCCCCCAGATGTCGGCTTCCGCCCGTGCAGCCATCCAGAGCCCGGTGGGTAGCAAAATCAGAACCATCAGCGCCATTACCCAATGCAGCACACGCCAGCCTGCCGGGTATTTCTGAACCTGTGACATATGCCTACCCTCCGCTATTACGTCTGAGTTACGACTGAGTTACGTTTTAGTTACGTTTGGGTTACGTCTGTGCATACAATTGATGGGTGGCTGAGCGGCACCCTCTCAGCATGATACATAGTATCGTTTTGGCGGGGTAGTGACTACAAGGCTGTTGTGCGGGGGCTGTGGCGGATGCACGGTCCAGAATACAGGAGCAATGTCGGGCTGCAGCCGGGTTCACAGACACAATCGCGGCGCTCCGCCAGCGCCTCCCGGCCAACTTTTTCTTGATTGACATCCGCTACAAGCGTGGGTAATTTCCCTGAATCATTCAGTACAGTTCGCGAGCTGCAGGAACGCCCAATTTATAGTATGAACCTGGTCGAAGGCCTCGTCGGTGCGGTAGCGCACCTATACATTGTAGCGTTCCCATCTATCGGAGTCTCCATGCCTTTCCGGTGTGCTCTTGCAAGACCGATTCCAGTGCTTTCAGCCATCTTCCCCAGGAGACTGCGATGCGACCATTGAAGTGCGCAACTCATCCCATTCTAACATTAATGCTGACCGGCCTCCTGTCACTGGCTGTCCCGGTGTATGCCAATACAGATGCCGAGGAGGGGGGCTACCGGTTGCTCAAACTGGACGGTCATAAGGTGAAATGGGGGGATCGCCGCCTGGGGATGCCGGCCAGCGTCAGTTATGCCTTTGCGGGGGAGATTTTGCAGTTCGATGACGCTTTCAACTGCCGCGATATGGCGCCGATTGAAGCACTTGCCGGTAACAGTCTCTCGGTTGAGACGCTGGCACAGGAGGCCGCGGCAGCGTTTCGAGTGTGGGAGCGCGCTGCCGGACTGAAATTTCACGAGGTCGATGATGTCCGGGATGCGGATATCATCCTGGGTGCTCAGGGCCGACCACGCGGGCAGGCATTTGCCAATGTGACGTATGCGCCCGAACCTGAGGGCGGCGTGCGCGCCATTGAACAGGCGCTGGTCTGCCTGAATTCGGACCATGAATGGAAGGTGGGCTTCGACGGCGACGAGGATGTCTATGATATTCGTTACACATTGGTTCACGAGATAGGCCACGCCATTGGCCTGGACCATCCCGGATCATACGGTCAGGTCATGGCGTTCCGGTATACCGAGGACTTCAATGGATTGCAGCCCGGCGATCTGCGCGGTGTTCAGCTGCTCTATGGTCCTGCCGCTGAAGAATTCGATAGTCAACTGGCCGAGCGGCCGACCGAGGCATATCGCATCCACAATCTGAACGGCGATGCAGAGATGGGTAGCACCGAACATGCTCTAGAGCGGGCATCCGACTAGGGAGCGGCGAGTGTATCCAGGGTGACACCGGAAATGAAATCCCGGGCGGCCTGTTCTCTGGCGGCAACATGTCAGCGCCCAAGCAGCTCGAGAATCAGGGGTGTGACATCAAGTTGCGACGGTGTTTCGCCAATCGCGTCATGCATCTGCGAGCGCAGTTCCGGGCCGGTCGAGGCGGAGCGTGCCAACGCAAACAGGATCTCACTGTCCTGCCGGCTTGGGCTCCCATGCCAGGATCTGTAGAGAGCTGAAAAGTAGTAACGGTCCTCCAGCGAGTCCTCCTCCCGGTACCGGGAAAGCAGCATTATGTCTCCACTGCGATGCCCGTAGCGCCCCACCCCGAGCGTTTCGAGCCGTTCCTCGAGGTTCACGAGATCGGGCCGGGGGTTGGCTGCCAGGTAGGTGTCGACAGGAACCAGCTCCTCGCCGTCCCACACCTGGAAAGGCCCTGACGGATCCACTCCCCTGGGCTCCCGGGCGAAGATCAGGTCGATGGCACCCTCAAGCTTCCAAGCGTGCGCTCCCGTGCGGTTGGCTTCATCAAAGGCGCGCACGGCTTGCATCACATCTTCCTCGAAGCGGGGAGGAGCCGGCCAGTCGCAATGATCTTCCACTCCAGGGCAGGTCGAGCGGTCAGCAAGGTGCACATAGGCCAGTGCGCCCTGATAAGCGAGCACTGCCTGGTAGGCGCCGTCTTCGGTATCGAGTTCAAAGGGCCGCACGCGAAACCCGAGGGCGTCCAGGACGTCGGCCGCTTCCCCTTCATCGCCGGTGCCGAGGGCATGCCGCTCGTCGGCAAGGACTGGTGTATGTCCATGGTCCGATACCAACAGTACATAAGTCGATTCGAGGGCGCTTCGGAACCGGTACTCTTCGAGAAGACGGCCAATGGCCGGATCGACGACGTCAGTAAGGTAGCTATGCTGGTCTGGAATCGAGGACTCCGCCACATGGGTGTAAAGGTCCACGCCGGGAAAGTACACGACCTGCAGGTCCGCCAGGCCGTGCTCCTCAATGGCTTCCAGCGTCCGATTGATCGCGTTTTCGTCCAGAGCGCTGTAGGTGTCCCGGTCCGTTTCACCGCTGACCGCACCTCCCGCGAATGAGGTCACGAGGTCGGCGAAAGTCTCGTTGTCCGGTCGCACGAGCAAGTCCGCCCCCCGATACTGGGCTGCCAGGGTGACGTAGGACCGGACGTTGGCTTGTTCGAATACGGTGGGCACCGCCATCCACCGGTGCATTAGGTCGTCGGCAAAGACGCGCAGAGCATCGTCGTGTTCAGTCACCGACACGGGGGCCGGAGCCACAAATTCCATGGATTCCCGGTCGAACCACTCGTTGCCGGACACCCCGCTCTCCGCGACGCCAGCCCCGGTGTACACCGCCGTCCACGCGGCAAAGGTGGTCGAGGGGAGAATGCTCCAGACTCCGTTCGGCGCCACACCATGTGCGTAAAGCCCCTGTTCCCCCTCAAGCTCGTCGCCCAGCAGGGCCGAGACCTGAGGCATGCCGCCGCGGCTCACAGCGTCCTGGAACTCCCTGGCGCCCACGCCATCCAGCGCCAGGACGATGACACGGGGGGACCCATCGGGCCGGGCCGGTCGCATCTCTTCACGAAGCTGCACGATCGCATCCACGACGAGAAGCTCAGCCATCTCCGGTGAGGGTGCCCATTTGTAGAACAAGAATCCGGCCAGACCGAGAAGGCATGCCAGGAGCAGGGCGGCGGTGGCGGGTGTATTGCGATGCATGGACGGCGCCCGGCGTAAGGAGTTCCCGAAAAGTATAAGTGGTCAGCTCCCCCTATTCCCACAGGGCTTTCACCCCATTTCACCGGATATTTCCAATAGCAGCAAAGAGCACAACCCTCTTTTGTTGCCTGGTCGAAATCACCGCTGATCGGGAAAGGAATGGTTAGGATGCTCCGCCAGTTGAGCAAACTTGGTGGTTTTACCCTATATCTTTTGCGGGTCAGAAATATAATCTGTGTTTGTTAGAAACATTTCAGAGCAATTCAGTTTTTCGGGATACGTCCGCTTGAGGAAAGGCATGAGCTCCTTTAATAACCAACCCTCGATGTACGAGAACTTTCAGTATGAAATTACCGATACATCGAAGGGAAAAGTTCGACTATTGAAATTTGTCTGTGACTTCGGAACAGGGGGCACGGAAGGCCAGATACTGAACCTGGTGAAAGGGCTGGGCTCAACTGACTTCGAGCTTGAGTTTGCTTCATTGAAAAAAGAGGGGGCGTTTGTAGAGGAGTACGAAAAGCAGGGAATTGCCATAAGTGAATTCCCCATCACCTCCCTATATTCCCCGCTCGTTCTGCTCCAGATGATGCGCTTCGCGAAGCACTTGCGCAATAGCCGGATCACGATCATGCACGCCTACAATTTCTATTCACTGGTTTTCTCGATACCGGCCGCGAAGATGGCTGGTGTTCCAGTGATCATTGCATCAATCCGAGACCGGGGCGTTTATCTGACAAGGAAGCAGAAATTGTTACAGAGGTTGGTTTGCCTTATGGCTGACCGGATTCTGGTCAATGCGGATTCCATTCGCGACTGGCTATTGGACGAGGGCTATCAGCAAAAAAAAATCACAGTGATAAAAAACGGAATAGATTCCGGACGCTATGAAATGAGCAGTAACAACAAAAATGACGCTGTCACCAGCATCAGAGGCGACTGTGGAGTAACAGAGGATGCTCCCCTGATAGTGATGCTTTCCCGGCTTAACCGGCAGAAGGGTGTGCTTGACATTATTCAGGCGGCAGCGCGGGTCAAGTCTGAGCACCCTGATGCAAAATTTTTGCTGATTGGCAGGCCTTCCCTGGAGAGCCAGCAAGAGGACTCTGACGACCCCAGTGATCAGCAACAGTGGCTCAATCTTCGTGACGAATTGGACCTGGGCGACACCCTGTTTTTTTGCGGACATCGCAGTGACATCCCGCAGATCCTGTCGCAAGCTTCAGTCTCCGTTCTTCCATCACACAGTGAAGGGCTTTCCAATACTCTTCTTGAGTCCATGGCTGCCGGCGTTCCAGTCGTCGCCACCTGCGTTGGTGGTACTCCGGAGTTGGTGGAGGACGGGGTCGATGGAATCCTGATTCCCCCACATTCGCCTGATCTACTGGCCAAAGCAATCAGCAGGATACTGAGTAGTAAGGCCCTCTCGCAGCGGCTCAGCAATGCCGCGCGAATCAAGGTCAGAGAAGAGTTCTCTCTGGAGGCAATGGTTGAAACTACCAAGGAAGTCTATGCATCGCAGTTGGAAAGAACGGAGGTTCCATCGTAATGGCTGTTGACAGACTGAAGCGAAAAGTGAGTGATGACACCGTATGGTATGTGAAGGATCTGAAGGGTAAGGGAAAATGGCTGCGTGAGCTGGATTCAACCCGAAAGCAGGAGCTCCTTGGGGCACTGTCCGTTGCGAAAAACAAGGCACGGGCGGTGCATTCCATAAAGCGGGATGACTTCCCGTTGCCTGTGCTCGGACCGGAGCTGAAAGAGATCAGTCGGAATCTCGACACGGGCGCAGGCTTCACAGTGTTGCGGGGAATTCCTTTGTACGGATTGCCGATAGAAGATATCGAGCTGATGTATGCAGGGCTGACTTCACATATGGGGGAGAAAGTGAACCAGGACACCCGCGGAACTCTGGTCGACCGGGTTCATGATCAGAAGAAAAGTTATGAAGACATCACCGTCCGCGGGTATACGACCAATGCACAGTTGACACCGCACTGCGATACAGGAGACCTGGTCAGTCTGCTATGTGTTCGTCCCGCCAAACAGGGAGGGATCAACAATATTTCCTGCTCCATGGCGATCTACAATGAACTGCTCGAGTTCTGGCCCGAGTACCTGGAGCCCTTGTATCGAGGCTTCCACTACAATATCCGGGGTAATGGACCGCCAGGCGAGTACCGGGACATCACTGCTCATCGTGTGCCGGTATTCAGTTACCACAAGGGACTGCTGAGTTGCAGATACAACCAGAAGGCAATCCTGACGGCGCAGGAACTGCCGCTCTCCGATCCCCTGTCCGACCTCGAAAAGAAAGCCGTGGATAAAGTCGCGGAACTGGCCATGCGGGATGACATCCGTTTTGATGCACACCTGGAAGCCGGTGATCTTGCCTTTTTCAACAACAATACAGTACTGCATAACCGGGATCACTTTGTCGATCATGAGGACGAGGCACAAAAACGGCTGCTACTCCGGCAATGGATCAACCTGCATGAAGCCAGGGCGCTGAAATATGAATTCGCTGATCACTACAACACTGGACCACGGAAGGGACCTGCTATCCACGAGAGACCAGAAAACAGTGCCGAGACGGCCGTTTCGATCCCTCGCGTGTCTGCGAAGACTGCGAGACGAAGAGCGGAAGCAGGCAGAACAGAAGCATCATAGGAATACACAATGTTACAGGGGTTAGCATGGTAGCCACGAGTACTCCAAAGTCCGCACAAATGAACTCCGGTCCGGGTTTCCGTATCAGGCTGGATATTGAACGACCTTCGCGCGAGCTTATCGATCAATTCCGAAAGTTTGATACGCCGGATATCTCGGACATGCTCAACAG
>PWQG01000241.1 GCA_003556835.1 Gammaproteobacteria bacterium | reverse complement strand
TGCGCTTGTTACACCGTGAAGGGGCCAATCTCCGCCGCTACTTCCGCAGTATTCTGCAGGGCTACCATGACCGCATGGGCAGTGATCTTGAAGCCCTTTCACGCGCTAAAGCACACACACTTCCCCAGTCCCTGCAAAACGATGAAGTCATTCGTCTGGCCAGCGCTCTGATTGGTCGTACTGTAGAGCTTCAAACCGAAATCGGCGATGCCGATGATCCCATCGCCGAGCTCGATGAGCACGTGCCCGATTGGCGGTTAACGCTGCCCATGCGCCTCGATGATGAAGTCGCTGAGGTCCTGTTCAAAAATCTGGTGGAAGAATCCCGCGAGCTGGCCCTCGAAGCTGCAGCACGGCCCCGCTGGCGCGGATTCCTGAAGCCTGCCGACGGCAACCAGTTCATTGTGCTCAGAACACTAGAGTTCCCGAGTCGCATCAGAGCCGCTGCCCTGGCCGGCCTGACCCACAGTGATACAGAGCTAAAGCCCCGATTGCGCTTGTTGCTTACCTCGCAACACCGCAGAGAACCTGTCGCGACCTTGACCCGACTTGGACAGTCGCCCGGAGAACCTGTCTACAGGCGGGAATGGATAGAAGCACAGGGTGTCTCGTTACGCGGCATCGAGGTACTCAAGGCATACAGCCTAAGCCTGCAAAATGGGGATGAAACTGCCGATTTACCCGTTGAAGATGGTGATGCCTGGGGGGACTCGCCCTGGGTTTTTGTGCCTGGTAATGATGCCCTGCCCTGGCGTTGGCTTACTGAGGGATCTGCCAATACCCAGGCAGATGTTGCCTTGGTGATTGTGCCGCACGGTTGCGCCCCTGAAGCGGCTGAAACTGCAACTTGCACCGAGACTGGATGGCTACAGGGACTGGATCGGCAGGTTTTTCGTATCGAGGGAACGGTTGATTTTGTAACAGAGGATGGTGACCGATACAGGATCAGGTCCCGAGCTGCTCAGGATACCCGGAACACTCCACAGCTTTATGGAAGGACATTACCTCGCCTTTTTAACAGTCGTGTCGTTTATACCGGAGCCCCCGGGTTTCGCGACCAAATAGATGCCGGACGATTCCTGCAATCGCCAGGTGAAATACAGTGGCGCCCACTGGGTAAGTCCGTTGACTGGCGCACAGACATGCAGGCCTGCGTTGGCCGAGTCTGGTTACGTCTGGTTGAACCCGAAACCGGCATAGAGCGCATCCGCCGGATGGCCGACGTTGCACCAGGCAGCCTTGAGATTGAACACAACATTGGCCACGGCAACCAATCGGGGCGTTACCAAATCAACGGCGCCGTTGGGCTTGATGTGCATGTGATCTCCCCTGCCGAGACAACAGGCCTGCAAGCTAACGGGGATAGCGGGTACGTTGTCGAATGCCGCACAGTAGCGAGCGCATCAATCGAGCCGTTGATACTCGAATGTGGTGCCAATGAGGCCACACCACTTCAACTGCAGCTCCCCTACCCCCAGAAAGGCGCAATGTTCAAACTCGATGGCCGTCAATTAGCCAACGATGAGCTGGTCACTCTGGATCGTTTGTACGGGCTGTGGGCGATATTGCAAAACCCGGTTCATGGCGAGCGATTTTCACTGGATATAGAACTCCTCCCGGCTATGGCCGGGATGGGATCACACGGCTCGCTGGAGCGATTACCCCCGCTCAATCAAGGCAACCTGGAAATTAACCTGGGTGACTGGAGTGATCGTCTGAAGCACCTTTTTGCGGCGGGCGAGGATCCGGGCGACACGGTCAAACTGTTACTACGCTCCCAGGCAGGTGAGGATTTGGCGCAAGTGCGTGTGGCGCGGTTTGATATTGAGTTTCACCCGGATACAGAAAACCAGACTGTCGGTTTATCTGCCCAACAACTGCAACGGCTGGGCGAGCATTGGGAAGAACGAATTGTCGTTGAAATGTTCCCCCTGTGGGCACCCGATCAAGACAGCGTTTCACTACAGGCGCGCAACGACATTGCAGGGGAATGGCGAGTACCCGATGGACTCAAACCCGGCCCCTGGTGGGTGATCGGCCGAGATAACGACTGGGCCAGGTTCCGCCCTGTCATATGGGTCATCCCCGGCACCGAGCCCCCGGTTAGTGATAATCAAAAAGACAGCCTGGCAGGTGCAGTTTGTGAGCCTGACCGGGAACAGCGGGCTGTGCGCATCATGGATGTGCTGCAAGCCATGGGAGAGTCGCCTGGCCACCCGGACTGGCCGTTATTGCAGGCCTACATTCAGTTGGCGATGGACTACCCGCCCAGTTTGCTGGACGTGCTCAGATATTTGCCGATGCGCCCCAGAGCGCTTGTTATGGCGCTTCTCATGGCTGATGACACCCGCTTTGAGAAAATCATCGCCTTTGCTGACCAGATGCCGTTTGCCTGGGGTCTTTTGCCGGCACAAGACTGGAAACAGGCCGCGCTTGACTACAGCACGTTTCTCCGGAAGTCATTGGAGGAGATCCAGGGTGGCGAAGAGATATGCTGGAATGTGTTTCAACAGTTTCGGGATAAGGCATCAGCCGCCCGGCCCTACTTCGATTCGCTATGTGCCTGGCTTCAGGAACATGTTTTCCCGGACAGAAATATCCCGGAGAACCCGCTTGAGCCGATACGCGCACTACAAACGGATTTTGTCGTAGAACGAGTAACAGCTGAGCTGAATTCCATGCTCGGGCGTCATGATGCCGATGAGCATTGGCCTGTTGGCGAAGAAGTGATGAGCCTCGCAGACAGCGGATTACTGAATGATGAATTCCGCTTTGATGGCGTTACAGGCTTTCAAAGACCCGTAAGATGTGCGCCGTTTGTTGCTGCGGCAATTGCTTTGGGCGGGCATAACGGAGAGCCGCCACCTTCAGCTTTGGTTTATCAGCTGCGCGTTATCCGTGGATTTGACACAGAATGGTTTGATCAGGCCTATGCGCTGGGATTGACGCTTGGGCTGGTGCGAGATAATTGGGAGGGTTCACTTTGAGCCAGACAGCCGGTTTTTATGAATCCGTCTCAGACCGGATTACCAGGGGCTCTGCACGGGCGATTCTCGGGTTACGCGGGTTTCGTAATCCCGTGCTTCGGGAGTTCTTAACCGAACGGTTTTTGCAGTCCCCCGGCGATGAAGCGGCATTACTTGCTGACCCGGTGTTTGAGGCGGCGTTTGGCTGGGAACCGGCTGATTGCACGCTTGGCGATCTGCAAGGCAAATTGCTGCACGGCGAGTTGATCAAGGCGCTGACCCATCCTGCCCAAAAAGGATTGACCGAGGATTACAGCTTTCCACTTCAGCGCGCCCCATACCGGCATCAGATCGAATCCTGGCAAGCGCTGTCAGACTCCAGCCCGCCTCGTTCTGTGTTGGTATCCAGTGGCACGGGGTCAGGTAAAACGGAATGCTTCCTTATCCCCATCCTGAATGATCTTGCCGAAGAGCTGGCGCAAAAACAGGACGGGAGTACTGATGGGGTCCGGGCGATATTTCTTTATCCGCTTAATGCCCTGATCAAAAGCCAGAAAGAACGATTGCAGGCATGGTCGGAGCCTTTTGGTGGCCGAATCCGGTTCTGTCTGTATAACGGCGACACCCCTAACGACGCCAAAACTGATTGGCGCAGTGAAGTCCCTGACCGCAGGACGCTGCGCACAAATCCGCCCCAGATGCTGGTGACCAACCCCACCATGCTCGAATACATGCTGGTGCGAGCCGAAGACCAGCCAATCCTGGATAAATCGCAGGGCCGGTTGCGCTGGATCGTTATAGACGAGGCCCACACCTACCTGGGCTCACAAGCAGCCGAGCTCACGCTGTTACTGCGCCGGACCATGCATGCCTTTGGCTGTAAACCAGGGGAAGTCCATGTTTTGGCCACATCCGCAACCATTGGCGGTGGAGACGAAGCAGCGAAACAGCGCCTGAGGCAGTTCCTGTCCGATCTTGCCGGCGTTCCTGAAGACCAGGTCACGGTAGTAACCGGAAGTCGTGAACGACCGAAAGACATGCAAGGCCCTGCTGGCAAGCACTCAATGCCGGCCCTGGAACAATTCGATACGACTGACACCGAAAGCCTTTACCAGCAGCTCTCAAAGACGCCTGCGTTTCTTGCCCTGCGGGGTTTCCTGGTAGAAAAGCCACGAACACTGAGCGAACTGGCCCAGTTTGCTTATGGGGCCTCTGATCAAGACGCCAAACACAAGGCATTGGCACTGATTGACCTTTGTGCCCGAGGGAAATCCAGCGAAGGCACACCATTTCTGCCATTGAGGGGGCACTTCTTCCACCGGACACTTGCCGGTTTGTGGGCTTGCGCTAACCCGTCTTGCGAGGGTCGTCATGAGACAGTGCTGGATGATCAAGCATGGCCATTTGGCAGGATTTATTTTGAAAAACGTGATTTTTGCACCTGTGGTTCGCCGGTATACGAGCTGGTGCAGTGTCAAAGCTGTGGCACGGAATATCTGGCTGCCGAAGAACAAGCTCAGGGCGGCAAGGATGAGCTTATCCCGGTAAGAGCCCAGGCCGATGAGGATGAATTTCAGGAACAACTAGAAACCCCCGAGCCCGATCAGGAGCCAGACAGCGCCCCTGAGGCGAAGCCTGGAATAGTCGCGAGCAACCCCCGGTTAATCTGCAGCCCATCCCAAGGCATGGCTGAAGTTAATTTAACTGAAACCCGTGCCCTGGACTGGGACGGTCAGCACGGCGTAACTGTCCATCTGCGTTTGCCTGATAAAGATGCCAGCGGCTTGTCATGCGGTGTCTGCCATGAACAACAAAAAAGTAACGCCTTGACCGGGTTATTCCGAGCGGTGCGTATTGGCGCGCCTTTCCTGTTGACCACAACCACGCCAACGCTGCTCTCACTGCTGCCCGCCTGGCGAGACAAGCAGGTACAACGCCCGCTGGATGGGCGACGGCTGGTGACATTTACCGACAGCCGGCAAGGGACAGCGCGTTCCGTGATAAAGGCCCAGCAAAAAATCGAGCGCGATTACATTGGCAGTCTGCTCTATCACAAGCTGGCCACGCTCGAACAAGGCGCGGCTGACCAAGCCGAAATCGACACCATGGCCGGGCAAGTTGAAGCCTTAAGGGAAGCAGTTCAAAACACGCCCAATCTGCAGCCAACGCTTGATTCGCTGGAACAGCAGCTTGCTGAGCTGGAAAAACCAAAACCGGGAGTACTTGGCTGGGACAATGCCATCACAACGATTCAAAGTGCTGAAGATTTCAAGCTATGGTTTAAAAACGACTTGAATGCATTGACCTACTCTCAGTTAACGGACCGCGAGGCCGCAGAGTTGTGCCTTTTCCGTGAGTTTTTCCTGCGCCCAAAGCGGCCGTATTCGCTTGAAGGTCTCGGGTTGGCACAGTTGGTCTATCCAGCGCTGGAGGGGGTTCCCGCCCCTGCTATTTTAAAGCAACGAGGCGTATCCGACGTTGAGTGGGTCAGTTTGCTCCGTCTGTCACTTGATGCTTTTGTACGGGCAGGCTCGCCATCGGTTCGCATCACTGATGGGCTCAGGCGCTGGCTGGGCTACCCGGGGAAAACGACGACTCTGGTCGCGGCCAGCGAAGAGAACAAAAGCCCATTCCAGAGATATTGGCCATCTGCCCGGACACCCCACGCCAAGCGCAACCGCCTGGTCAAACTCATCAGCCACGCTTTTTCACTTGATATTCAAGACCAGGAAGACCGAGCGGTTATTGATGAAATTCTGGGCCTGATGTGGCAAACGCTGATTGATACCAGAGTCTTGTCCCCGGCTGAGGCCGGCTATGACCTGGTACTGCAGGAAAGTGTCAGCATTCAGAGCGTCTCCGAAGCGTGGCACTGCCCCCTGACACGGCGCTTACTGCCAGTATCTTTTAGAGGCATTACACCCTACCTCCCTGACCTGCCAGCCGATGAGGCTCTGACGGTTTGCCAGAAAGTTCAGATGCCGAAGTTAGAGGACCCCTTCTGGCAACAAGGAAAATCACGAGCAGCAGATGATTGGCTGGACAATAATCCCGAGGTTCAGGCACTCAGAAACGCCGGGGCGTGGGATAACATCAGTGACAACATTGCCAGATACAGCCGTTACTTTCGGGCAGTTGAGCATTCCGCGCAGCTCTCAGGCCATGATCTCACACGAAGAGAACGTGATTTCAAAGAAGGCAAAATCAATTTGCTGAGCTGCTCTACCACGATGGAGATGGGGGTAGATATTGGTGGGCTCAGTGCGGTAGCAATGAACAATGTGCCGCCGCATCCGGCCAATTTTCTTCAGCGTGCTGGGCGTGCGGGTCGAAGGGGGGAATCCACTGCTCTGAGCTTCACTCTTTGTAAGGCGACCCCGCACGGCGAAGCAGTCTTTCGCAATCCCAAATGGCCTTTTGAAGCTGAGCTGGCCACACCCAGGGTGGACCTCAGAAGCATTCCGATAGTGCAGCGGCATGTGAACGCCCTGGCGTTGGCAACTTATCTGCTGGAACTTGGGCAAGGAAGCGTACCGAAGCTTCGCACCGGCTGGTTTTTTGAAAGCGAGCAGGAAGGACAATCTGCTCCTGCGGACGAATTTCGACACTGGTGTGAAACCCCTGGCTCCTGGCCCGACAATTTTCGTAAAGGCGTCGCCTGGCTGATCAAAGGCTCTCGCCTTGAGGGGATAAAAGCAGAAGAACTGCTGCAGGAATCGGCTCAGGTCATTCTGGACGTGAAAACCCGGTGGTCGAGAGAGATAAGCGGGTTGTTGACACAATTTGAGGCTGTCAAAACCCGCGATGGTCAATCCAAACCGGAAATTGCTATCCAGATGCGTCTGGACCGCTGGCGCAAGGAATATTTACTGGGCCAACTGGCTGGGGATGGGTTTTTGCCAGGCTACGGATTCCCAACCGGGGTTGTGCCGCTTGTCACAACCACTGCCGAGCAAATCGAATCAGCACGCAAGAGCCGGGAAGATGAACCCAGCCGCGAAGAAAACCGTCAACGCCGGGCCGGCTTCCCTACCCGGGACATCGCGATTGCCATCCGTGATTATGCGCCTGGTACGGATACCGTACTGAATGGGCGGGTCTACAGGAGCAGTGGCGTTACGTTGAACTGGCACCTCCCCCCTGAGGCCGAGGGGGCACCGGAAATTCAGGATCTTCGCTGGATCTGGCGTTGTAAACAATGTGGCAGCAATGGCGTCAGACTGGCGCAACCTGAATTGTGCCCTGGCTGCGGCGCGGATTCTGAATTGCTGACGCTGCATCGATTGTTAAAGCCCGCCGGTTTCGCCGTGGATTTCAGATCCAGGCCCCATAACGACATTTCCACACCCCAGTACGTTCCCGTGCGAGATCCTTTGGTTTCCATTGAAGGTTCGGACTGGATGATGCTGCCCGATCCCAGGCTGGGCCGCTACCGTATCTCCACCCATGGGCAACTCATACATCATTCGGATGGACTGCATGGCCAGGGGTATTCGCTGTGCCTGCGATGTGGCAGAGCGGATTCAAGGACCGCCACCGCCGAGCGACCGAAGTCACTGCAAGACCACCGCCGGTTGCAAGGCGGCAAGCTCAATGACAAGGAACAAATGTGCCCGGGGAATAATGAGCACTGGGCCATCATAGACGGGCTTTATCTGGGCGGGAGCTACACAACGGAAGTGTTTGAGCTTCAACTGCGGGATGTGAAGGGAATCCCTGTCCGGGAAAAGGCGACCGCCTATACTTTTGGGGTTGCCTTGCGACGAGCGTTTTGTGCCTATGTCGGCATTGATGAAGGAGAGATCGGCATCACGGTGGCTGAGGCGCGGGATTCTGACGACACCATTATCCATTCCATATATCTCTTTGATACAGCCAGTGGCGGCGCCGGTTACTCCGGACAAATCCCCGGCTTGTTGTTTCAGCTGATAAAAGGCACCAAACAAGCCCTGCAATGCCCCAATGATTGTGATGCAGCCTGTCAGGCCTGTTTGCTGACCTACGAGACACAGTTCCAGGTAGATCAGTTAAACCGCCATAGCGCGCTTGAGTTACTGAACTCGCAGTTTATTGCGGCCTTTGAGCTGCCTGACGAGCTGCGCGCGTTCGGGGATAACACCAGCCTTGAGCTTGAGCCCCTGCCCCTGGCCGCTGATCGGGAATGGCAGCACTGGGGCTTTGAAACATTACGCCTGTATCTGGCAGGCGAAGCCGGGCTTTGGGAGCCCTCACAATGGCGGCTCCTGGAGAACTTGCGCCGGTTTAACAAACGAGGGGTTGATATATCGCTGATCCTGGAAAGAGAGGCGCTTGAGCGCCTTGAGGGAAGCCAGCGTGATGAGCTGGCGATGATTGTTTTCGAGCTCGGCGCCACCGTTTACGAGCTGGACAAAATGCCGCCCTCACCCGAAGCAACACAAATGCGCCCTGTCATGGAGGCAGGCAGCACCGATCGCTGCATGCGATGGGCTGTGTCTGAAAGCAATGCACTCGCTCCGAACTCCAGCTGGGGTGTCGGGGATGAAGGCGCCAGTTTCGTTCGATCAAAAATGCTTGATAACGGATTGCCCGAGATCGCTTCCCTTAAAGCGCTTGAACTTGATGACTTGCGCCCACCTGCCGAACCCGGTGTTGCCGCAATCACTATTACCCGGCAACTTGATGGGCCAGTAAAAGGCTTCGGAGACAGAGCATGGGCTCTGGTGACAAAGAATGTCTCCGGGCTACAGGAGAAACTGCAATCTGATTCACCGCTTGCTCTTTTGAGATATACAGACCGGTACTTGAGATCCCCCTTGGCTGTGTTGCTACTAGAACGGTTAATTGCTGGCCTTGAGCAATATCCCGGGGGGCTCGATAAAAGCTCCCGGGTTGAGGTATTCACAGCAACGCTTGGCAAGCCGCATTACAACCTGCCGCGCCTGTGGTTCCACGACTGGCAAGACCGGCAAGATCGCGATGAGGTCATCAATTCTTTGCTGGGCCACCGGTTTGAACAAATGAACTGGAAAGCAGCTCCGCTTCACGAACTGGCACACGCCCGCCTGCTATCGCTGGAATGGGAAGATGGCAGTTGTTGGCAGCTCCGACTCGATCAGGGGGTGGGTTACTGGCGAGCATCTACCCAAGGCAATAACCACTTCCCCTTTCAAGCAACGTCAGCCCATCAGGCAGAGGCTTTGGCCGATGCAAGACTTGTAGTGAACTCGGTAAGTAATAACTTCCCAACATACTGGCATGTCGTCAAACAGTGACGACGACATTGCTCCGAATACGCAGCTTCGCTGTGAATTCGTACCGGTGAGTTATTTTTTATGGCGGAAATGCCTTGGCGTAACCTTGGAAATTGCCCCACCCCAACAGCAATGTTAGTGTCTCTATCGGGACGATAGGGGCAATGTACATAACAACCATCCCTATCCCCGCCTGTTTGTTTTTGGGGGAATTCCATGAGTCGCAAGCTGTTTTCCGTCGTGCTGGCCCTGACCGGGGCCCTGGTGCTGAGTGCGTGTAGTTCCTCGGGGGGGAGCTCATCATCCACGCTAAGTCTGACACCACAGTCCATCAAAACTTTTGCTTTTAGCTGGCCCCCTGTGGATGGAGTAACTGAGTACCACTTACTCGAAAACCCGGATGGGAGTTCCGGTTACACCGAGGTGGCCAGCGTCGACGGCAACCAGACATCTTTTGAACTGGAGGTTTTCCTGCCCGGGCGCATCAACGCCAGTTATATCCTGCGAGCCTGCGATGAGGAGGACTGCACTGACTCCAAACCAGTGTTTGTCAGCGGTACGTTGGAACAGGCGGTGGGCTATTTTAAGGCCAGTAATACCGATATCGGGGACAACTTCGGAAGTGTCGCGCTATCTGCCGACGGTAATACTCTAGTAGTGGGGGCGAGAGGCGAGAGCAGCGCAGCCACCGGCATTGACGGTGACCAGAGTGACAATTCGGCACCAGACTCCGGGGCCGTCTATGTGTTTGTACGCGAAGCGGGCGTATGGAGCCAGCAGGCCTACGTGAAGGCCAGCAATACTGATTCTGGGGACCGGTTTGGAGGGGGGCTTACTCTATCTGCCGACGGT
>PWQG01000407.1 GCA_003556835.1 Gammaproteobacteria bacterium | reverse complement strand
GGTGCCTACACCGCCGAGCAGGCCAAAGCGGGTGAGCCACTGTATGCACAACACTGCCAGAGTTGCCACAACCGTGAGTTTTACGTCCAGAGTTTCAGGAATCGTGTGAATCAACCGGTGGCCTTCATGTTCGAGGAGATCCTCGGCACCATGCCCATGAATGCGCCAGGCTTCCTGCCGGATCATGAGTACGAGGCGATTTTTGCCTACGTTCTCCAATTGCTCGACTTCCCGGCCGGTGACACGGAGCTGAGTTACGCCGACGGCATGATGTTTGACGTTCGCATTGTAGCTCCGTAATCAGGAGGGGCCTCAGGGCGGGGCTAGTCTCCGTCCAGCCGCATCGAAAGATCCACCGCGCGGCAATCCTTGGTCAGGGCGCCGATGGAAATGAAGTCGACGCCCGTTTCCGCCACAGCAAGCAGGGTCCGGTCATTGATGCCGCCAGAGGCTTCCAGCCGGGCCCGACCCTGATTCAGGGTCACCGCTTCCCGCAGACTCTCCAGTCCGAAGTTATCCAGCATCACCGTATCGGCGGCCACGTCCAGCGCCTGCTGCAGTTCCTCCAGTGATTCGACCTCCACCTCCACTGGCCGTGATGGATGCAGACTGCGGGCCTTTTCTACCGCGGCGCGGATCGAGCCGCAGGCACTGATGTGGTTTTCCTTGATCAGGAAGGCGTCATACAAGCCCATACGATGATTGTGTCCGCCGCCACAGCGGACCGCGTATTTTTGCGCCTGGCGCAGGCCCGGCAGGGTCTTGCGGGTATCGAGCAGTCGCACCCCGGTATGGGCCACCAGATCCACGTAGCTGCGGGTGATGCTGGCTGTTCCCGACAGGGTCTGCAGGAAATTCAGCATGCTGCGCTCGGCGGTGAGCAGGCTACGGGCCGGCCCCTGCAGGCGGGCGATGCACTGATCGGCCGAGAGACGCTCGCTATCCTCCGCCAGCCACTCCAGCTGGATGTCGGTATCAACCTGGCGGGCCACTTCATCGGCCCAGGCACGACCACACAGCACAGCTATTTCCCGGCAGATGATGCGGCCTTGGGCCTGCTTTTCCTGTGGAATCAGTTCGGCGGTGATGTCGCCACTGCCGATGTCCTCGGCCAGTGCGCTGCGGACAGAATCGGCAATGCCGTCGGGTAGACCATCCCTGCTCATAGGCGGTTTCCGGTGTTGTTTCAGTATTGGCTCAGGGTGAGTGTGCCGTCACGCTGCGTGAATTCGACCTGTCGCAAGGCGCTCATGCCCAGCAACACGGTGTCACCGGACATGGCCGGGTTGATGCTGGCGCGCACGTCACGCAGCTGGATGTCCCCCAGACGCAGTTCGTCGATCCGGGTGCTGTACACCGTGACCACGCCATTGGCGGTCATGGCCTGCATGGGAGCGCCGCGTTGCAGGCCGGCCCGGTTGGCCAGCATTTCCGGGATCACCACATCGGTGGCGCCGGTATCCAAGAGGAATGTGGCGTCGCTGTTGTTGATCTGTCCTCCGGCCACATAATGCCCCTGGCGATTGCGTTGCAGGATCACCTCGATCTGGCCATCGGCCGTCACCTGGCTGATGGGGCGCTGATTCGGATTCTGTTGGCGGTCCAGATAGCCATCGAAAAACAGGGTGAGCAGACCCAGGCCAATGGCAAAGGCGCCAACCAGCATTCCAAGCCCCACAGGTCTGCCGGGGCGTTCGGGCTCCGGACGATCCGGTTCAGGGCGATCGGGCCATTTCATCGTTGCTCACTTCCACTGCTATACTCGGACGCCAACTTTACCATAAAACCCGCATACCGGGAGTCGACTCCGTGATCGAGAATCATCGCCTGACCAGCGCGCGACAGTTCCCATCTCCCAATCAGAGCCGTCGTCCGGTGGGCATGGAAATCGACCTGCTGGTCATTCACAATATAAGCCTGCCGCCGCAGCAATATGGTGGCGGCTGGATCGATGATCTGTTCGGCAACCGACTGGACCCCGAGGCGCATCCCTATTTTGCCGGGATTGCGGATCTGCGGGTTTCGGCGCACCTGTTGATTGACCGTGAAGGCCGTGTCACCCAATATGTACCCTTTGACTGCAAGGCTTGGCATGCGGGCGAGTCCTGCTTCAGGGACCGGGTGAATTGCAATGAGTTTTCCATCGGGATCGAGTTGGAAGGCTGTGATGAAGAAGCCTTCACGGAGAGGCAGTATGCGGTGCTCAGCGAAGTGACCCGTGAGCTTATGGCGGCCTATCCGGGCATCACGCCGGATCGCATCACCGGCCACAGCGACATCGCGCCGGGGCGCAAGACGGATCCCGGTCCCTGCTTTGACTGGCAACACTTCAGGCGCTGTGCCGGCTTCGACGAGCTTGAGTCGTGAGGGAGTACAAATTGTGTAGTCTAACTACAAGAATGAGTGTCGCCCCCGTTGAAAATATGGACCGTTTACAGTAACATCGGCCCGCTGTGTAAATAAATTACAAACCAGAACAAGAGTAGATACCTAGAGAAACAAG
>PWQG01000180.1 GCA_003556835.1 Gammaproteobacteria bacterium | reverse complement strand
TTCGCTATCATACGCCGGCGCGTTCGCGCATCCTTCGCTGAAAGGGCCTATAGCTCAGTTGGTTAGAGCAGGGGACTCATAATCCCTTGGTCGCAGGTTCAAGTCCTGCTGGGCCCACCACCTCGTTAGATTGGCTCCACGCATCATAGTGGGGAGTGTGATGCCATCAGTAAGAACGCAATTGAATGCGCGATGGTGCCGCAAGATGCCTGGCTGAAGTCATTCCTCCTGCCATTTGGCACGCAACCCACCCCTGCCAGGCGGAATTGCGCAACCCCTTTTGATGATTGACTGTTTCAGGCCGAGGCGAGTGCTGCGAGTCGCTGGGTATACCAGTTTGCTTTGCAGCTGGTCACCAGCAGGCGGCGGCGAGCCCGGGTCATGCCGACATAAAGCAAGCGCGCTTCCTGGGCCAGCTTCTCCTCATCATTGCTCAATGCCCCGAGACCGCACAGCAACACGGTATCGAACTCCAACCCCTTGCTGCTCTGTCGACTCAGCAGCACCACCTCGTCGGCTTGTGGGTCGTAGCTGCGTTTCTCGGCGGACTGCTGCAGACATCGGCTGGGAATGCCGGCTTCTCGTAGGGTGTCATGGACGAGGAGCCCATGGGCGTTACCGGTATAGACGACCGCGATACTGTTCAGACTGCTTCCCTGGTCGCGCCATGTCTGAATGCAGTGCAGCAGGTAGCGCGCCTCATCGTGGGCGCTGCTGAAGTGGCGAAAAGCTGGCTTGGGGCCACTTACTCCGGCTACTTCGGGGGCAATCAGTGGGATATGGTCATCATCGGCGTCCTGGGCCTTCAGGAAGTCCTGGGCGAAATCGTAGGCAAACGTCAGGATTTCCCGGGTGTTTCGATAGTTCAACTTGAGGATGGTGGTGCGCCCGCGAGCTTGAACGCCGGCCGAGGAGAGTGGGAATTTCAGCGAGCTCTTCTGGTAAATAGATTGGGCATCGTCATAGAGCAGCAGCAGCGAGTTGGTGTCGGGGTCGATCATCTGTACCACCAGCTGAAGCCATGCCTGCTCGAAGTCATGGCCTTCGTCAATCATCACTGCACCGTATTGCGCACGAGGGATGCGTGACTGATCGACAGCCTGGATGACGCTTTCCACCTGGCGCTCCCAGATAGGACGGGTTCCCGGTAGCAGGTCGACGTGATAGGTCTTTAGCTGCAGGCCGCACCACTCATGGAAATGATGAACTTTGACCTTCTCAGTAATTCCCTTCTCGGCAATGAAGCAGCGCAGGCGTGCCGCCAGCGTGATGTTGAAGCACAGTACCAGGATCGGCTTGCAGATGGCCTGGGCCAGGTGTAGGCAGCGGTAGCCGAGGATCAGTGTTTTGCCTGAACCGGCGACGCCATGGATGACCCGGTGGCCATCGCCCATGCTTCTGGCCAGCTGCTCCTGATGTATATCCATCACGCGGACAATATCAGGAACGAGATCGCTTGCTTGTGTATCCTCCTCTACTTCATCGTCATCAAAGAGATCCGAGGTAGGTGCATCGATGCGTACTTCAGGGAAAAGCTGCCAGCGAATCCTGTCGATCTGCGGGACGCTGAGCTGCCCACCGAACTGATAGTCGAACATGTCCCAAAGTCGCTGCTGGAACGCCTCCGGATCTGTCGTGGTAAGCATTTCGTCCTTGCAGATCAGCCGATGCGCGGGTAACAGGGCCTCCTGCTCTGCCTCAGAAACGGCCCGGTTCCACTGCCGGCGAGTGATATTGGGAAAGACCACGCCGTGGCCGTAGGGAAAGCACAGTTTACCCAGGTAGCGCTCATCAGTCTGGGTCAGCTGAGGATCGCGCTTCAGTTGATCTATGGCGGCAAAGGCACACTGGCGAGCCTGTGCCAGCGGGTTGCTGTCCGTCTTGCGCCCCTCCTGAGTATCGATCTCGACGCTTTCGGGAGTGATCGAGCGGATGGTCTCGATCTTCCAGTCCTTGACCTCGAGAAAGAGCAAGCCGCGAGAGGGATGAAGGATGATGAAATCAGGATAGCGGCGCTGGCGCCCCAGAGGGATGTCGTACCAGACGAGATAGTCCTCTTCCAGTAGGCTTTCCAGCCGGCGCCCAAAGCGCCGTTCGCCACGGGTCATCCGTGAGATAGTGGTGAGCGCAGGAATGATGGTGGCCATGGTCCTGGGGTTCCGTGAGAGGGCGGTCTGCCCGCGGGTAGTGCTTCGCTTACTAAATCACCTTAGTGATCTGAGCGCTCCTCTTCAATGAACCTATCCTAAAGTCTCTTCGCGCCGAGTTCGCCAGAAAGCCGCCGGGCGGATCGCCTGCCTTGATCTGTCTCGCTGTGTATGATGGCACTCAACCATCATCATCAGCATCAATACGCGGGGAAGCATCGTGAACACGGAGAGTCACTCTCAGCTGGCGGCCTTTATCTGGTCCGTGGCGGATCTGCTGCGCGGCGATTTCAAGCAGTCCCAGTACGGCCGCATCATCCTGCCCTTCACCCTGCTGCGGCGCCTGGAGTGCGTGCTGGAGCC
>PWQG01000153.1 GCA_003556835.1 Gammaproteobacteria bacterium | reverse complement strand
ACGAGCAGGGCATCCCGGCCGCGATTGTCAGCAAGTATCTGGCTGAGCACGGTATCATCATTGAAAAAACCGGGCTCTACTCCTTCTTTATCATGTTCACCATCGGCATCACCAAGGGCCGTTGGAACTCCATGGTCACCGAGCTGCAGCAGTTCAAGGATGACTATGATCGCAACCGCCCGCTGTGGCGGGTGATGCCGGAGTTTGTTGGCAAGCATCCTCAGTACGAAAAAACCGGACTGCGAGATCTCTGTGATGCCATCCATCAGGTCTATCGTGAATACGACCTGGCACGGCTGACTACCGATATGTATCTGTCAAAAATTGAACCGGCGATGTTGCCTGCCGATGCCTGGGCGAAAATGGCGCATCGTCAGATCGAACGCTGCCCGATTGATGAACTGGAAGGTCGCATCACCGCCATGCTGGTGACACCCTACCCACCAGGCATTCCACTACTAATTCCTGGTGAGCGCTTTAATGCCAGCATCCTGCGCTACCTGCAATTCGTGCGCGATTTCAACCAGCGCTTCCCCGGTTTTGAAACCGATGTGCATGGTCTAGTGCATGAAGAAGTGGAGGGTGTGGAAGGCTACTTTATCGATGTAGTGAAGGAAGAGGTGTGAAAGCAGAGGCCTGATAGAAAAGCCCCTTCCTTGGGGCTTTGCCATCAAATAGCTTGTATATCTTTGAGCTGGTTGAAGATTGTCTGAGTAGCACTGTCGGCTTGCAGATCCAGAGGGGCTTCCAGTCCGCTGATCTGGGCCTGCAGGTTTTTCCGGTCAGAGGCTGCTGCGGTTAACACCAGGAAGCCTTTATCCAGCAGCAGTTGCTCCAGCGCCGGTTGCTGGCGGGCCAGTTCCTGGCTGAGTTCCTCGTCTGTCAGCAGCAGGGGTAGGCGTCCACGGTCAAACAGCAAGCGCTCCAGTTGTTGCAGCACTTCTCTGCGCAGCTTGGCATCACCTCCGCTGAGTTCAATCTTGACGGCCTTTTGCCCCAGGCGGGTAGCTCTTTCTACTGCGGTGACGGGTTGCTGGTTGGCCGTTTTGGAAGCTGCATCCTGACCGGCCGTTTGTACCATGCCGGCGGCCGCTGTGGCCTGGTTGAAGCGGTCAATCAGAATAAAGCTACCGGTGCCGGGTAATTCCGCATAGGCATCCGCAGCCAGGGGTTTTTCCAGTTGGATTTCCACCCGGGCAATTTCATTGAGTTCCAGGCTGGAGGTCGGCTGGCGCTCCAGGGTGTTGACCTGGGTTTTGTAGTGTACGGCGGTCACCTGAGCATTGACCTGGTTGGGGCCCAGTTTGAGCAGGTAGGTTTTGCCCTGCATCAGAGGCTCCTCGGCCATCCAAACCAGTTCCGCTTCAAAGCGCTCGAGTATCGGCGGTTCTTCTCCCGTGCGCACCAGCAGGTCGCCTCGGGAAATATCGATTTCATCTTCCAGGGTCAGGGTGACGGCCATGGGTGCATAGGCTCTTTCCAACTCGCCTTCATAAGTGACGATGGATTGCACGCGGCTGGTTTTTCCTGAAGGCAATGCGGTAATGGAATCGCCTGGCTTAACTTCCCCGGAAGCCAGGGTGCCGCAGTAACCCCGAAAGTTGAGGTGAGGGCGGTTGACGTACTGAACCGGAAAACGCAGCGGCTGGTGGCGGGTATCTTCCTGGGTATCGACACTTTCCAGCAGCTCCATTAGGGGCTGACCGGAATACCAGCTCATTGCCTCTGAAGGCGTTACCACATTGTCACCCTTGAGGGCCGACAGGGGCACAAAATCCACCGTTGGCAGTTTAAGTTCTGCGGTGAATTTCAGGTAATCATCACGAATCTGATTGAAGGTTTCTTCGCTGTAATCCACCAGATCCATCTTGTTGATCGCCACCACCAGGTGTTTGATGCCCAACAGAGAAACCAGATAGGTGTGGCGGCAGGTCTGAACCTGAACCCCTTTGCGAGCATCAATCAGGATAATCGCCAGCTCACAGTTGGACGCACCTGTGACCATGTTGCGGGTGTACTGTTCATGCCCCGGTGTATCGGCAATGATGAATTTCCGGCGCGTGGTGGAAAAATAGCGGTAGGCGACATCAATGGTGATGCCCTGTTCGCGCTCTGCTTGCAGGCCATCGACCAGTAATGCCAGGTCAATATCCTCACCTGTGGTACCGCTGGTTTTGCTGTCTTTTTCCAGGGCTTCTAGTTGATCCTCATAGATCATCTTGCTGTCATGCAGCAGACGACCGATGAGAGTGGACTTGCCATCATCGACACTACCGCAGGTTAAAAGGCGCAGCAGTTTCTTGTCTTCATGCTGTTTAAGATAAGCATGGATATCTTCGGCGATTAGCTCTGATTGGTGGCTCATTAGAAATAGCCCTCCATTTTTTTCTGTTCCATGGAGCCCCGGGCATCCTTGTCAATCATGCGGCCCTGACGTTCGGAGGTGGTGGTCAGCAGCATTTCCTGGACGATTTGCTCCAGGGTTTCGGCGTTCGATTCGACGGCGCCGGT
>PWQG01000349.1 GCA_003556835.1 Gammaproteobacteria bacterium | reverse complement strand
CTCGGTCAACCGGAATCGCCGCAAAACTCGTGATGCCTTTTACTACAACTGGTTGCTCACCATTCCCCAGGGTATGAAAGTGCCTTTTGAGGTCACACATGAAGCCATGGCCGGCTTGCAACTGGATTCCGGCCTGCCCCCCGCAGAGTTGGCGGTCAACCTGCGGCGGGCCTTTTCCGGGATAGTGGCTGGTAACGTCAAGGACAAAGGAATCCGGCTGGTTCGTGAGCATGGTCCTTTTGCATTGCGCGGTGAGTCCGGCATCATGCAGGCCATGGACCGGCTGCTTGCAGATTTCGTGGCCGAAGGGCGCATGAAAATCGAGAGCCAGCGATATGACCCCTGTTATGTCATAGAGTCTCTGTAGCGCTCGGAGCGGCCAATAGCCGGTCGGGGCAAATAGTTGACTAAAATACTCGGATATACGATAATCAGCCTCATCAAACCCCTGCTATCGGGACTCTTCGTCCATCGAGGAATTGCATGTCTGAACACGTCGAAAACCTGATTCACAAGGATTATGCCGCCGGTTTCCACTCGACTGTAGAGTCCGACACCCTTGCCCCGGGTCTGGATGAGGATGTCGTGCGTTTCATTTCCGGAAAGAAAGAAGAGCCCCAATGGATGCTCGATTGGCGCCTGAAAGCCTTCAGGGCCTGGCGCGAAATGACTGAGCCGAGCTGGGCTCATGTGCATTATCCGAAAATCGATTTTGAGTCGATCTCCTACTATAGTGCACCGAAAAGCATGGAAGATCGGCCACAAAGCCTTGATGAGGTTGATCCTGAGCTGCTGGAAACCTATGAAAAACTGGGGATTCCCTTGCATGAGCAGGAAGCCCTGGCCGGTGTTGCCGTGGATGCGGTATTCGACTCCGTTTCGGTGGTCACCACTTTCCGCTCGAAACTGGCCGAGGCCGGTGTCATTTTCTGCTCTATAAGCGAGGCCATCCGGGAGTATCCGGAGCTGGTGCAGAAGTATCTTGGCTCGGTGGTGCCGCAGAAAGACAATTTCTACGCTGCGCTCAACTCGGCGGTGTTCTCGGACGGCTCTTTTGTCTATATCCCCAAAGGCACGAAATGCCCGATGGAGCTGTCGACGTATTTCCGGATCAATGAATTGAACACCGGCCAGTTCGAGCGCACCCTGATCATTGCCGAGGAAGGTTCCGAAGTCAGTTACCTTGAGGGTTGCACCGCACCAATGCGGGATGAGAATCAGCTTCACGCAGCGGTAGTGGAACTGGTCGCTCTGGATGATGCGAAAATAAAGTACTCGACAGTCCAGAACTGGTATCCCGGTGATAAGGAAGGCAAGGGTGGCATTTACAATTTTGTCACCAAGCGTGGTATCTGCCATCGCAACGCGCATATTTCCTGGACTCAGGTGGAAACCGGCTCGGCGGTCACCTGGAAGTATCCCAGTTGTATCCTCAAGGGTGACAACAGTGTGGGTGAGTTCTACTCGGTGGCACTGACCAACAATTACCAGCAGGCAGATACCGGCACCAAGATGATCCATCTGGGCAAGAATACCCGGTCGACCATCATTGCCAAGGGTATCTCTGCCGGAAAAAGCCAAAGTGCCTATCGCGGCCTGGTGCGCATCAATCCGGGTGCCGAGGGCGCCCGTAACTACACACAGTGTGATTCTCTGCTGATCGGGGACAAATGTGGTGCGCACACCTTCCCCTATATCGAGAATCGCAACAGCTCAGCCGTGGTCGAACACGAGGCGACCACCTCCAAAGTCAGTGATGATCAGCTTTTCCTCTGCCAGCAGCGTGGCCTGGACGAAGAGAAAGCAGTGTCCATGATCGTCAACGGCTTCTGCCGCGAAGTCTTCAAGGAACTGCCCATGGAGTTCGCTGTGGAAGCCGGCAAATTGCTCGAGGTTTCCCTGGAAGGCTCGGTGGGCTGATCTTTCAATCAATTGCCAACGGAATTACATAGTATGCTGGAGATCAATGCACTCAGCGCCTCGGTGGCGGATGAGCCAATTCTCAAGGAACTGAGCCTGTCAGTGAAGCCGGGTGAGGTGCACGCCATCATGGGACCCAACGGTTCCGGCAAGAGCACCCTTGGGAATGTACTGACCGGTCGTGCCGGATTTACGGTGACCGGTGGCTCGGCGACCTTGAACGGCAAAAATCTGCTGGAGATGGCCGTCGATGAGCGGGCCCATGAAGGGGGTTTCCTGGCGTTCCAGTACCCGGTGGAAATTCCCGGCGTATCCAACATGGAATTCCTGAAAACCGCTGTTGACGCGCGCCGCAAATACCTGGGCCAGGACGAGATGTCCTCCCGTGATTTCATGAAGCTGGCGCGGGAAACCTGCAAAAAAGTGCAGCTTGACGCCTCTTTCCTGAAGCGGGGAGTCAATGAAGGCTTCTCCGGCGGCGAGAAAAAACGCAATGAGATCCTGCAGATGATGTTGCTCGGCCCGAGTCTGTGCATTCTTGATGAGACGGATTCCGGGCTGGATATCGATGCCCTGCAGATCATCGCGGACG
>PWQG01000285.1 GCA_003556835.1 Gammaproteobacteria bacterium | reverse complement strand
TGCACCCGCACGCCCGCCGGGTGCGGGTTGTCATCGACGGCACCGAGCTTGCCGACACCACCCGCGCCATCGAACTGCGCGAACGCGGCTACCCGCCGCGGCAGTACCTCCCCCGCGACGACGTGCGCATGGACCTGCTGACCCCCTCCGACACCCTGACCCACTGCCCCTTCAAGGGCGATGCGACCTACTTCTCGTTTGGCGAGCAAAAGGATGTGGCGTGGAGCTACGAGCGGCCGATGGCAGGGATGGAGGCAATCGAGGGGAGGGTGGTGTTTTATGGTGATACCGCCCGATGACGGCCGTTGATCCAGTGCACTTACCCACTCGGATCACTGCGGGGGCCCGACCCGCACCTTGTGCCCCCGGTACCGGTCATACCATCGGCGGCCGGTCATGTAACAACTCCCACAGCGTGTTCACTGACGCCGCCCCTACGTCAGGTTGGCGATAGCAGGCTACCACCAACATCGGCCCTCCGAATCGCTCGGCAAGCGATACCAGCTTGCCTGTTTCAAGGTGCGGCTCGATCAGGCCATGGGGCAGCCAGCCGATGCCAAGGCCGGCGAGCGTTAGCTCACGTATGCCGATCGTGAAGGCTGTCTCACACACCAGCTCGATATCGTAATGACGCTGCAGGTCCAGCCAGTAAGGCGAGGACAGCACGCTCCCCAGGAAGCTGGTGGGCTCATACCCGATGACGGGTAGCGGGTCATGGCTGTCGAGGTCGAATACCGGCTTGCCAAAGCGATCTGCTGCGCAGACGGGGACGAGTTGCTCAGACCCCAGCTGTATCCGCTGTATCTCAGCGCGCTCTACCAGCATGGGTGTGCCGTCGAGTTCGCTGCAGAGCAGAAGATCTGCGTCCCCCCGCTGGAAGTCTCTAATGCAGTCGCTTCGATCCGATGATCTCACCTGTAACCTGGCGTGTGGGGCATGCTGGCGAAAGTATCGCAGCAGTCGAGGCAGGTAGCTGACCGTCAGGGTGTGCTGGGTGGTGAGTATTCCGCGAGGTCCGTGCGCGGCATCTGCACGTATGCGACCTCTCAGGGCATACAGATGCGCCAGCCAGTCTCGAAGCGATGGCTCATAGGCTTTTGCATGAGGCAGGAGTGTCAGGCGTGGCGAGTGACGGTCGATCAATTCCACACCCAGCCAGTCTTCCAGCTGTCTGATACGGCGTGAGAATGCAGGCTGAGTGACGTGACGCCGTTGTGCAGCTTGAGAAAAGGTGCCTGCCTCAATCAAAGCAAGAAAGTCTTCAATCCACTCAATTTTCATTAAAAAAACCTTCCAATGATTGTTTTTCTGTAAAAAGCACTGCATATGCAAAAATTTAATCACATGACAGTATCTTGGCATTAGTCGGGGCTCAGTGCCAGGCGTTATGTTTTTGGAGCAGACCAGCGGCATTGGGAGGTGGTCGGTTACCCCGACATCCCATGCCTGCCGAATCATAGAGAGCACGCTCATGCAAAAAACTAATCGCCTGGAGGCCCGCATGCATCTTTCCCGTTTTCCTCGCATCCGCCTTGGACACCTTCCGACACCGCTCGAGCCGATGGATAACCTGAGCCGCCTGCTGGGTGGGCCGCGTCTCTGGATCAAGCGCGATGACTGCACTGGCCTTTCCACTGGCGGCAACAAGACCCGCAAGCTGGAATTTCTGATGGCCGATGCGCTGGAGAAAGGGGCCGACACGGTCGTTACCCAGGGGGCGACACAGTCGAACCATGCGCGGCAGACCGTTGCCGCGGCCTGCAAGCTGGGGCTCGAGTGCCACATCCTCCTCGAGGACCGTACCGGCAGTGACGATCCTGCCTACAACTACAACGGCAACGTATTTCTCGATCAGCTGCATGGCGCAACGGTCAGCAAGCGTCCAGGCGGTGCTGACATGGCGGCCGAGATGGAGGTTCTTGCCGCTCAGCTCAAGGAAGACGGCAAGAAGCCTTACATCATCCCTGGTGGTGGCTCCAACGAGGTCGGTGCCCTGGGTTACGTCAATGCCGCGCTCGAGCTGCTGGCACAGGCAAACGACATGGGGCTTCAGGTCGATCACCTTGTGCATGCCACCGGCAGCGCAGGCACCCAGGCGGGGCTGGTCGTCGGGCTTGCTGCGTGCAATGCGGGCATTCCGCTGCTTGGCATCGGCGTGCGTGCGCCCCGAGAAAAGCAGGAAGCCAATGTGTTCGCGCTCGCTCAGAAGACCGAGACCAAGCTGGGGCTGTCCGGCGTGGTCGCCAGGGAAGACGTCGTGGCCAACTGTGACTATGTCGGTGAAGGCTATGGGATTCCCACCGAAAGCATGGTGGAGGCCGTTACCCTGCTGGCGCGTCACGAAGGCATCCTGCTCGACCCGGTCTATTCCGGAAAGGGCATGGCCGGCTTGATCGACCTGATCCGCAAGGGGCATTTCAAGGAAGGCGAAAACGTTGTCTTCCTGCACACCGGCGGCAGCGTCGCCCTGTTCGGCTATCCCGAGGCTTTCCATTTCCCTGATTACATGGATTGACAGCTTCAGGTGGGCAAAGCGCTTGAGTGCCCCAGCACTGTCGGGCTCAGACATCAGCAGTATTGTGGAGAACACAATGACAATTCGACATCTCAAGTCAGCGCAGGCTGCCGCAACGGTTGCCGCCGAAGACCAGCGAGTTACCACGGCGGTGCGAGACATGCTCGATGATATTCGCGTGCGCGGCGAAGCGGCGGTTCGTGAATATGCTGAAAAATTTGATGGCTGGAAGGGATGCTTTGTGCTGAGCGATGAGAAACGCCAGCAACTGATTGCCTCGGTACCCCAGTCCATCAAGGACGACATCGATTTCGCTCACCGCCAGGTAAAGCGCTTCGCCGAGGCGCAACGCGACAGCCTCCTTCCCTTCGAGATCGAAACCGAGCCAGGGGTCGTGCTGGGGCAGCGGGTGATACCCGTGGGTTGCGCGGGATGCTACATCCCGGGGGGACGCTACGCACATGTTGCCTCAGCGTTGATGAGTGTTGCCACCGCCAAGGCCGCGGGAGTTCCCCATGTGGTGGCCTGTTCGCCGCCACGAGGTGACAGCATCAATCCTGCGGTTGCATATGCACTGGATGTGGCTGGGGCTGACACTATCCTCGAGATGGGCGGCGTACACGCCATGGCCAGCATGGCATTTGGCCTGTTCGGTGGTCGTGAAGCCGACATTCTGGTTGGGCCGGGGAATGCCTATGTGGCCGAGGCTAAAAGGCTGCTGTTCGGCCAGGTGGGTATCGATGTCTTCGCTGGGCCAACCGAATCGGCCATCATCGCAGACGATAGTGCTGATCCCATGACCATCGCCGTTGACCTGGCCTCACAGGCCGAGCATGGCACCAACTCGCCTGTGTGGCTTTTTACCACCAGCGAACCTCTGGCGCACAAGGTCATCGAGTTGATGCCGAAGGTCGCCGATGATATGCCAAATGCCGAGGTGGTTCATGCTGCCTGGCGCGATTACGGCGAAGTGATTGTGGGTGATACCCGCGAGGAAATTGTCGAGGTCAGTGATCGGTATGCTTGCGAGCATCTCCAGGTGATCTGTGAGGATCTTGAATGGTGGAAGGAGAAACTGAGCAACTATGGCTCCTTGTTCCTGGGCGAGGGCAGCACCGTCACCCATGGCGACAAGTGCTCTGGCACCAACCATATCCTGCCTACCAAGCGCGCTGGCCGTTACAGCGGCGGCCTGAACGTGCACAAGTTCATGAAGGTGTTGACCACTCAGCAGCTCAGTGAAGAAGCCAACCGGACATTCAGTGCCGTGGGTTCGCGAATTTCTCGCACGGAGGGCATGGAGGGTCACGCACGAGCCTGCGACTGGCGTTTGACCAAGTACTTCCCCGATGAGAAATGGGAATTCCCCGTCTATCAACAGCAGCGTCACTGAGGTCTATCACATGCGTCGCTTCTCGAAATCTTTCACCCAGCAAGAGCCACTTTCCGAGGCGTCGATCGAGGCGGCGGTGGCGGTGATGCGCACCGGGCGGTTGCATCGCTACAACCTGGTCGAGGGCGAGCAGGGGGAAGTCGCACTTCTGGAACAGGAGTTTGCCGGGAGCCTGGGCGTTTCCTATGCGCTTGCCTGCGCATCAGGCGGTTACGCGCTGCAACTGGCACTTCGGGCCTGCGGCCTGGCCCCGGGAGATCCGGTGCTATGCAATGCCTTTACCCTGTCACCGGTCCCCGGCAGCATTCACGCGGCAGGAGGAGAAGCGGTGCTGGTCGATATTCTCGATGACACGACGGTGGACCCCGATGACCTGGCAGCGGCCGCTGAGGAAACCGGTGCGAAGTTCTTCATGCTCTCGCATATGCGTGGCCACATCGGCGATATGGATGCCATCGCTGCAGTGTGCGATGCACACGGGATCACCTTGATCGAAGACTGTGCCCATACCATGGGCGCCAGCTACGCGGGCAGGCCGAGTGGCACCTTTGGCAAGGTGGGGTGCTTCAGCACCCAGACCTACAAGCATATCAATTCCGGTGAGGGTGGCCTGCTGGCCACCGGCGATCCGGAGATCATGCGACGGGCTGTCATCATGTCCGGATCCTACATGCTTTATGACCGTCATCTGGCGGCTCCGGGAGCGGATAGCTTCCAGGAGACAAGGTTCGTCGCACCCAACATGAGCGGCCGTATGGATAACCTGCGGGCGGCCGTGCTACGCCCTCAGTTGGCCGAGCTGGAGTCGCGTCAGGCGAGGTGGAATGCACTCTATCGGCGTATTGAAGCAGGGCTTGATGCCCACCCCCTCGTTGATACCATTCCCCGTAACGTCGACGAAGACTTCGTGGGCAGCTCTATCCAGTTTCGGCTGCCGTCACTGGAGCAAGATCAAATCGCCCGTTTTATTACCGGCTGCGAGGCCCGGGGTATCCCTCTCAAGTGGTATGGAAAGCCGCAGCCGGAAGACTACACCAGCCGCTACGATAGCTGGCGATACCTTCCAGCTACAAGGCCATTGCCCAATGCGGATCGTATTCTGGAACAGCTTTGTGACCTGCGGCTTCCGCTGACTTTTACCGAACAGGAGTGCGACGACATTGTCCAGCTGATGGACAGTGCCATGGAAGAGGCTGTTTGACAATACCCGAAATAAATAATCTTAAATTGAAAGGAGTGACAATAATGTTAAAGAAGACACTTTTAGCAACTGCCATTCTGGCTGCTCTTAGTACTCATGCTGCTCAGGCGAGAACTTTTCAGGTAGGTATGGGTGATCCCATGGACTCTGACCAAGGCGCGTTGGCACAGCGCTTTGCGGAACTGGTCGAACAGTATTCCGATGGGGAGATGACGGTCGATCTTTACCCAGGCGGCCAGCTGGGTCCGGAAACCGGCATGATTCAGGATACCCGCGTTGGATCACTCGATATGGCGTTTATCGGCGTTGGCAATCTGACTCCGTATGCTCCAAGGCTTGGTGCCCTGACCATGCCTTATTCACTGCAGAGCCATGCGGATGCCGTCAAGGCGACGACCGGCCCCCTGGCCGATCGCTGGAATGAAATAGCCAGAGAAGAGGCTGGTGTCGAGATTGTCAGTTGGCTGTATTCGAACTTCCGTTTTCTGACCAATTCGGATCGGCCGGTGAAGAACCTTGAAGATCTGCAAGGGCTTCAGGTTCGGGTGCCACAGAATGAGGTCATGCTGGCTACCTATGAGGCGTGGGGTGCCAATCCGATCAGCATGTCCTGGCCGGAGGTGTTCACGGCACTCCAGCAGGGAGTGGTAGATGGCCAGGATAACCCCTATATCGTTAACTATACGATGAAGTTTCACGAGGTGCAGGATTATTTGACCGAAGTCCATCACCAATACTCCTTGCAGCCTCTGGTGATGGGGGTGCGTACTTATGATGCACTGTCAGACGAGGAGAGGGCGATCATTAGCCGGGCTGGAATAGACGCTCAACTATATGCCCTCCAGTTCCAGCTGACCGGAGCCGTTGAGGCGCGGGAAGCCATGGAGGCCGAAGGAGTCGAGGTTATGGCTCTTGAGGATGAGGAAGAGTGGATTCGGATCGCTCAGGAAGAGGTCTGGCCCAAGTTTTATGATGACATCGGTGGGCAGGAAGCATTCGAGGAATTTCAGTCCATCTTGGGCCGATAAATCATGTTGGCCGGGGTGATCCCCGGCCTTAAATGCACACTCCTTGATTGATAGGGTGGTGCCCATGTGGAAGTATATAAACAATATTGAAGATTATTTCTGCCGGTTCTTGCTCGGTCTTTTTGTCATTCTCATATTTGTCCAGGTTGTTATGCGGGCAACGCTTGGAATTGGCATGGCATGGATCGAGGAGCTGTCCCGCTATGCCTTTGTCTGGTTCGTCTTCCTGGGTGCCGCACATGCTGCCCACTTGGGGGCTCATAATCGGCTGCAAATTCATATCAATCTCTTGCCAAAGCGGATTGCCAATGGGGTGCTCCTTTTTGTTGATTTGATCTGGGTGGGGTTTTGCTTGACGTTAGCCTGGAAAAGCATCTCTCTTATAGAGTTGCTGATTGAGTTTCCCTATAGAACGCCGGCCATGGGGTGGTCACTAGCATATGTTTATATGGTCTTTCCTGTTGCTTTCGTGTTGATGGCTGCTCGTGTCTTGCAGGTTCAATACCTCAAGCTGGTCAAAGGGGTAGAGCTTGGTGATGCTGATCAAGAGCAAGTCGATAAAATAATTGAAGACGAAGCTGCTGGCAGTCCGTCTTTGAAAAAAGGAAAGGAGTGATGTTATGACGGCTCTTATTCTGTTTTCGGTTTTTGGTGGGCTGCTGTTTCTTGGTGCTCCTATCGTAGTCGCCCTGGGCATCTCGGCCATGTCTGTCTATGTGATGGACGGGAGGGATATCAGCTCGATGGTGGAGTTGGGTTTTTCTGCCTTGAACTCCTTTCCACTCATGGCGCTTCCGGCATTTATTCTTGCCGGCGCGCTGATGGGTGATTCTGGTATTGCTCGGCGACTGATTCGGATAGCTGAAGAACTTGCCGGTCCTGCTGCCGGCGGTTTGGGTGCTGCTGTTGTCATTGCATGCATGTTTTTCGGTGCCATATCCGGCTCTGGCCCGGCAACTACCGCTGCGGTAGGTATGTTGGTTATCCCTGCAATGATAGAAAAAGGGTATGGCAGGAGCTATCCGGCAGCGATCACCGCTACGGCTGGTGGGTTGGGTGTCGTCATTCCCCCCAGTATGCCGTTGATTATCTATGGGGTAACAGCTAGCCAGTCTATTTCCGCTCTTTTTCTGGCCGGTGCGATTCCGGGAATCATCCTCGGTGCGGGTCTGATGATAGCTAATTATGTCGTGGCCAAGCGGAATGGCTATCAGACCGAAGGCACGCCTTACGACTGGCGGCGCGTCTTCAAGGTGCTGAGAGAAGGGATCTGGTCGTTGATGGCGCCTGTCGTTATTCTTGGTGGCATTTATTCGGGGATGTTTACCCCTACTGAGGCAGCGGTTGTTTCAATTTTCTATGCGCTTTTTGTCGGTGTCTTCATACACAGGGAGTCTTCCTTGATCGGTATTGGGAAGTCGTTCGAGAGCGCCACATGGCTGACAGGTCGAGTGTTGATCATCATGTTCACGGCGACAGCGTTTGGTCGCGTTCTGGTGGAGAATCATATCCCGGCGATGATCGCTCAAGGGATTCTGGATATCACTACAAGCCTCTGGCTGGTCTGGATACTCGTTATCTTGTTTTTGCTGATGGTGGGAATGTTTATCGAGATTCTGGCTGTGATCATGATAGTGACTCCAGTGCTTCTTCCTGTGATGGTGGAGCTTGGTGTTGATCCCATACATTTTGGTATTGTGCTGGTGGTCAGTCTTGGTATTGGCTTCTCGACACCTCCTCTCGGCGAGAACATGTTTATTAGCTCCAGTATTGCCAATGTCTCGATAGAGAGGATATCGGTCAGGGCGCTGCCACTCGTTGGGTCCATGGTGGTAATTGCACTTGTTCTTGCCTTCATTCCAGAGTTGACACTGTGGTTGCCTGGCAAGTTTGGGTATTGACGGTTTTGGGAGTATTGTTGTGAGTAAAAGTGACGAATACAAGGTCGTTGGGTCGGAAAGTGAGCATGTCACTGTTGGCGTTCTGGGAGGCATGGGGCCTGATGCCACAGTGGCCTTCATGCAGCGGGTCATCGATGCCACGCCAGCACAGGACGACATAGACCATGTGCATATGCTGGTGGACAATAACCCCAAGGTACCATCGCGCATCAAGGCCTTGATTGATGGGGATGGTGAGAATCCAGGGCCGGCGATCGCAGAGATGGCGCGCCGCCTGGAAAGAGCCGGTGCGCACTTCCTGGTCATGCCGTGCAACACAGCCCACTATTATTGGGAGGACGCTCAGGATGCAGTGAGCATTCCGGTCTGGCACATCGTCGAAAGGGCGCTGGATACTATCGTGTATCGCTGGCCCGGGGCTCGCGTCGGCATGCTGTGCTCCCCCGCCCTTCGCAAGATTGGTCTCTATGAAGGTTTTGCCAACGAACGCGGGCTGTCGCTGTTATATCCACGCGATGAAGGTGCTGTGCTGGAGGTGATACGTGCCGTAAAGCGGGGGCAGGGTCGTCACCCCGATACCCTCGGGGCCTTTTCTCGCGCTGCGACCGACCTCGGAGAACAGCAGGCGGATGTCTTGGTGCTGGCATGCACCGAGCTTTCCGTTATTGCCGATGGCCTGGAGATGTCAACTCCTGTGGTCGATACCCTGCAAGTGCTGGCCGATGACGTTGTTGCAGCCGCTGCAGGCAGCTGACGCTCTTTCATCGATAGTGCGAGGCGATGATCGGCCTCTTGAAAAATTTTACTTTTTAGCTGATGTTCTCGTGGTTCGGCGACGCGCGAGCCATGGAGATGCTCATGCGAATGACGGGATGCGACCGGGGAATTTTAGATGAAACCACGAGGCTTTGCTGCTCCGATTACCAGCATGCGAACATATTTTCGCGGCTCGTTTGGACGCTATCATTCCATTGGTCGTGGTCTTCTTGTATGCGTTACCATTGCCCTTGCGACGACCTTTATTGCCGACCATTATGGTGGCCCCACCCTGCTTTACGCGCTGTTGTTCGGCATGTCCCTGCACTTCCTTAGCGAGGAGGGGCGCTGCCGAGAGGGCATCGATTTTGCCTCTCGCACCGTTCTTCGGCTGGGCGTAGCGTTGCTAGGAGCCCGAATGACGTTTGAACAGGTAGGGGCCCTGGGGCTAGGGCCGGTATTGATGGTGGTGGGCTCGGTGGCAACGGTCATTATCCTGGGAGCCATTTTTGCAAGGGCGCTGGGGCTGACGCGAGAACTTGGCTTGTTGACCGGCGGTGCTGTAGCAATTTGTGGGGCCTCGGCAGCCTTGGCTTTGTCGGCCGTCATGCCAAGAAACGAAAAGAACGAGCGCAATACAATATTGACTGTAGTGGGGGTAACTACACTTTCGACCATGGCAATGGTGAGCTACCCGTTGATTGCCGGCGTGCTCGCCTTGACGGATACGCAGGCGGGCATCTTTCTTGGTGGTACTATCCACGATGTTGCCCAGGTGGTCGGCGCTGGCTATATGATCTCGGACGAGACGGGTGATGTTTCCACCCTTGTCAAGCTGGTGCGGGTTGCCATGCTGGTCCCTGTCGTCATGGTGTTCATGTGGCTATTCCGCAAGTCGAGAAGCGAAGCGGGAGAATCAGCCCGAATGCCGTTGTTGCCGGGATTCTTGGTGGGTTTTGTCGCGCTGGTTATAGTGAACAGCATGGGGATGATTCCTGAAGCTGCCAACGATGCAATGACGACGCTTTCCCGCTGGTGCCTGGTCACCGCTATTGCCGCCCTGGGTATCAAGACATCCTTTCAGAAGCTTGCGGTGGTGGGGTGGAAGCCGGTAGTGCTGATGGTAGCGGAAACTGTCTTACTGCTCGGCGTTGTGCTCGCTGCGGTAGCTCTAATGGGGCTAGGTGCTTGAAAGACGATGCCTCCGAGCCCCGCATCACCCTGCACCCGCACGCCCGCCGGGTGCGGGTTGTCATCGACGGCACCGAGCTTGCCGACACCACCCGCGCCATCGAACTGCGCGAACGCGGCTACCCGCCGCGGCAGTACCTCCCCCGCGACGA
>PWQG01000258.1 GCA_003556835.1 Gammaproteobacteria bacterium | reverse complement strand
GATGCTGCGGGCGGGCAGGGCGCTGATGATGTCGAAGCGTGCCTCGGCCTGGTCCCGCAGCCCGCTGTCGAGCATGGACAGTCCGGGCAGGGACTGCAGGCAACACAGCAACTGTGCACTGTCCCTGAGGTAGGGCAGTTGTTTGAGGATGGTCCGGCTCATGCCCGTTGCTCAGTCTGCGTTCAGTCGAGGATGTCGATGCGGATTTCGATCTCACGAGAGGCTGGGGGAGCAGCGGAAGGCGCCTCTTCGTCATCAGTCTGTTCTGTGTTCACAGGCTCGGCCTCAAGCACCAGGCGGTGCCATTGCCCGGGAGTCAGGACTTCACGGTGTTCAAGGCGTGGCTCGCCGTCGGGTCCGGATCGGAAGCCGTAGTCCAATTGCAGGGCATCGTCGCGCAGGTCAGCCTGCAGACGCAGAACCAGTGGATCACCAGTCTCATCGTCTCCGGCAGGCTCGCGGATCAACAGCGCGTCGCCCTCGCGGGTAAGGTATTGCTGCCAGTCCGGTTCCGCGCTCACCATGTCCGCATCGCTTTCAGCAGGGTCCGGACTGTCATCATCCTGGAAAGTTTCTGGATCGAACAGCACGCGCAGGCGCAGTTGACGCAATGGTGTATCCAACTGCTCGAGCGCTTCACGTACCAGAACCAGATTGTTCCGACTGGTGGTGACGATGAAGTGTTCACCGATGATACCCAGATCATCGCCAGGGCGCAGCAGGTTCTCTATGTCACTGCGCAGCATTGCTGGAGGCCGGTGCTCTGTGGTCAGGGTGGCAATGGTGATGCGCTGCTCATCGCTCTGTGCGTTTACCACGAAGGGGCTTAACAGCAGTACCAGTAATGCTGGCATAAGTTGTGATGCGCTGGGGAAATGCTTTCGCAATGACACGGCTTTCTCCTGTGATCGCGCGGAGTTTCCCTAGGAGTAATACTCGGCGATGATGATGAGACTGCCCTGATTATACAGGTTCCGAACCATATCCAGACAGTTCGGCTCGCGCAATAGTGTCTGGTTGTCGAGGCTGCGCACGGTCGGGTCACAAAGTGCCTGGATGAGCGGCAGGCATTCAGTGTCACAGACCATGCCCTGGCCATCAGCGAACAGCAGTACGGCGCCATTCTGCCGGATCCAGGCAAAACGGGCGCTGGGTGATTTGTGCAATTCCGGCCAGGTGGCGAGCTGGGCGCGGAACGTTTCGATATCGTCGATCGCCTGCGGAAATTCGCGGGCTTCTGGGTAGCGCGGAGCGGTCATGTAGTGGGCAAACCACTGGTGTATGGCATCGGGCTGATCCAGTGCCTTGCGCAACAGTCGCTGCAGCTGTGTCACGGTGGATTCGGGGATTTCCCCGACCGGGAGGCTGGCCATATCGACCTCATCCTGGAAGCGCAGGTCTTCCGGGCAGCTGTCGGCCATGGCAGGTGCCAGCTCCTGCAACAGATCAGATGCCGACGGAGCACGGAAGCCAATCGAATAGGTCATGCAGGACTCCAGGGCCAGCCCGTAGTGGGCCAGGCCGGGAGGTATATACAGAATGTCCCCCGGTTCCACCACGATGCTTTCTTCGCTGTGGAAGTCCCGCAGCAGTTTCATATGGGATTGCCGCGCAGGGGGCTGCTGGCATCACAGTGTTGGCCCAGTTGCCATTCCTTGCGCCCCATACCCTGGACCAGGAAGACATCATAATAATCGAAATGCGGGCCCACATTACCACCTTCGGTAGCAAAGCTGACCATGACATCGTCGAGCCGCCAGGCGGGCAGAAAGCCGAAGTGTCCGATCAGTTCATGCACTTCGGGGAACCACTGGTCCACGGCCTGCACCAGCAGGCTGTAGTTTTCTTCGGGCAGTTCGAGAAAGCGCTGCTCCTCGAAAGGGCCCATTTCGGCCTGCCAGTCGTCCACCTCCGGTAAGTAAGTGACCAGTCGGGATTCAACAAATTCCTCGCAGGCCAGGCCGGCCAGCTCTTCCGGGGTTAGTGGATCCTCAAATTCACCATTGGCCCGGATCAGCAAGGGGCGCTTCTGCCAGTACTCACGCAGGAAGTGGGCTTTATCAAAGTCAGCCGGCAGCAGGCCATTCAGCGCATGATCGGCGCCGGCAAAATCATCAGATATCACGGGCCTGGTCCACTGCGTTACCAATATAGTTGCCGGGTCGCAGGGCACGCAGTTCCTTGCGGGCGGGCTCTGGGATGTCCAGTGTGTCGATGAAGGCGCTGAGTTTGTCGCCGTCGATCTTCTGGCCGCGGGTCAGTTCCTTGAGTTTCTCATAGGGCTTCTCCACGCCGTAGCGGCGCATGACGGTCTGGATCGGTTCGGCCAGCACCTCCCAGGCCCCGTCCAGATCCGCGTCCAGTCGCTCCGCCGCCACCTCCAGTTTGCCCAGGCCTTTCATGGTGGCCTGGTAGGCAATGAGGCTGTGCGCGAATCCCACGCCGATGTTGCGCAGCACCGTGGAATCGGTCAGATCCCGCTGCCAGCGCGAAATTGGTAACTTCTCGGCCAGATGCTG
>PWQG01000421.1 GCA_003556835.1 Gammaproteobacteria bacterium | reverse complement strand
ATCGAAGCGCCTGCCCAACCGTTGTCGGCGGCCATTCGCATCTGGTCGACATTCTTGACGGTGGGACCGGACCCTACCAGAAAGGGATTGCGCAGGCTAAGCGAACCCAGTTGTACTGTCAGATCGACACTGCTGCTACTCACGTTCATGCTCCTCTGCACAGCCCAGGTAGGCTCGCTTGACTACCGGATCGCCGGCGAGCTCTTTACCGGGCCCTTGCGCTACAACGCGCCCGGTCTCCAGGACATAGGCGTAGTCGGAAATCGAGAGCGACTTGACCGCGTTCTGTTCAACCAGCAGGATGGTCAATCCCTGCTGGTGCAGTTCCTGGATGAGGCGAAATATCTCCAAACTGAGCTTGGGCGCAAGCCCCAGCGACGGCTCGTCCAGCAGCAGTAAGCTGGGATTGGACATCAGGGCGCGCGCAATCGCCAGCATCTGCTGCTCGCCGCCGGACAGCGTACCGCCGGGCTGATTCTTGCGCTGCTCGAGCACCGGGAACAGTCGGTAGGCTCGCTCGATATTCTCTTCCTGAACCGCCCTGTCCTTTACGCTGTAGGCACCCATGATGAGGTTCTCCTTGACCGATATCGATGGGAAGATCCTGCGGCCTTCGGGAACCTGGACGATGCCCTTGCGGACAATCCGCTGCGGAGAAGAATCCATCGGCTCTCCGTGGAACAGGATTTCTCCTTCGGCTCGTCTTACCATGCCGCTGATGGCGTTGATGGTGGTGGACTTGCCTGCACCGTTGGCTCCCACCATTGCCACGATATGGCCCTCGGCTATCGACAGATTGATCCCGTGAAGCGCCGTGATCCCGCCGTAGCGCACGGTAAGATTGCGCACCTCTAACATACTTCCCCCATATCGCCCAGGTAGGCCTGCAGCACCTTCTCGTTGCGGGTGATCTCCTGCGGGGTTCCCTCGGCAATCTTTTTTCCGAAGTCCATCACGTGGATCCTGGAGCAGATATTCATGACCAGCTCCATATGATGCTCCACCACGATGACCGAGAGGTTTTTTTCACGGTGAATGTGCTCGATGGTATTCATGAGCTCCCGGATTTCTGCCGGATTGAGGCCGGCCGCGGGCTCGTCGAGCAGCAGCAGCTTCGGCTCGGGCATCAGCGCCCTGGCGAGTTCCAGGCGCCGGCGCAGACCGTACGCCAGGTTCTTCGGTTTCTGCTCGGCATGCGCTTCCAGTCCCAGGAAGGCGAGCTGCTCCCTGGCGCGTTCCTCAATGAGCTTCTCCTCACGGCGCACACGCGGGGTGCTCAGCAGCTCGTCGAAGACGCGGTACCCGAGGTGGCTTGTGTAGGCGATTTTGACGTTGTCGATAACCGACAGGCCATCGAACAGGCGGATGTTCTGGAACGTCCGCGAGACACCGAGGGCCTGTATCCTGTGCGACGGAAACCGGGTGATGTTGGTGCCGGCGAAATGCAGCTGACCCTTGTCCACCGCCTGTACACCCGAGATGAGGTTGAAGGTGGTTGTCTTGCCCGCGCCGTTGGGACCGATGATGGCACTGATCTCTGCGTCATCCTGGCTCAGGGAGAAATCTGCAACGGCCGCCACACCACCGAAATTCTTGGAAATTGCCTCTATGCGCAACAGTTCCATCTTCACGCTCCCTGTTTGCCGCTTCGCTTGCGTCCAAGCAGCGACTTGATCCAGGCCGGCGAGAACTCCCAGTTTCCAAACAGTCCCTGGGTGCGGAACACAATCACCAGGATCACCAGCACGCCGAGCAGAACGTCACGCCAGACGTGTGCGAATCGAAACAGCTCGCCGAAACTGTAGTAGAAGATCCCCGTAATCAGTGCACCGGTGACGCTGTTGATGCCGCCCACAAAAATGATGACGATCAACTTGGCCGATTCCAGCCAGTTGAACAGATTGGGCTCTATGAAGGACATGTTGAAGGCCAGTAAAGCCCCTCCGTAGGACGCAATCGCTGCGGATAACAGGAAGACTTTGATCTTGTGGGCGTAGACGTTGACCCCCATTGCTTCGGCGGCCAGTTCATCGTCACGGATAGCGATGCACGTTCTGCCAAACGCCGTCTTTTTCAGGTTGGCAACAAATACCACCACCACCAGGGTTGATACGCCTATCAGCGGCAGTTCGGCGGCATACGGGATTCCAGCCAGGCCCATGGCACCGCCGGTCAGTTGGGCTGTCCACAGCAGCAGCGCCCTCACCATTTCTCCAAATCCAAACGTAACCAGCAGAAAGTAGTCGCGACGCAGTTTGAGGGTCGGTGCGCCGATGATCAGTCCTCCTACCATTCCCACAACGACAGCAAGGACCATGGCGAGCCAGATAGGCAGGCCGAAGCGGGTGGTGGCCAGTCCGGCGGTGTAGGCGCCCAGGGTGATGAATGCTCCGTGTCCGAGCGAGAACAGTCCGGTCAGGCCGCTGAGCATGTAGACCGAGAGCACAAACATGGTGAACAGCAGCGTTGTCTCCAGGACCTTGGCGTAGAAAATCATGGCCGCTCCTTTATGCCTTCACCGT
>PWQG01000462.1 GCA_003556835.1 Gammaproteobacteria bacterium | reverse complement strand
TGAGTGAGCAGGGGGCGCTGGATTTGCGTTTCCATCTCGGAGATCGGGCGACGCTGGAGTTCCCGCTATGGATCGCGGTTGATGAGCAGGCCCCGGAAACCGTTGAGGCCACGCTGCGTATCGAAACCGCGAGCGGGGTGATGGTGGATTACGCGACCGTGGTAATCCCCCTGCGCTAACACCAGGAAGCAAGAGTAACGAGAAAAGGGAAGTCCCGTTATGTACGACTACGCATTCATTGGCTGGCTCAATTCACGCCCGCTGATCAAAAGGCCAATCGCGGCCCTTGTAATTTTTGCCTTTCTGGGGTTCTACCTTATGCCGGCGGTGGCCGCGGCGCGGGAGGCGGCCGAACGCAGGGCGATCCAGCAAAGCCTTCAGCCGGCGGGCTGGCAGGCCATGGAACAGACTGTCACCCAGCTTCGCCAAACCCTGTTTGAATTGCGTGCGCATCATGATCGCCACCCTCCGGAAGCCGATCCACGGGCCATCTCCGCTGCGCTGGATCGGGTAGAGCGGCTTTATCAGCGTCTTGAGCGCCAACACGAACAGGCGCTGGAACGCGAACAGGCTCTGGCCAGGCGTTTCTCACGGGACAATGTCCCCGAGCATGTCCGGGAGCGTCATCAGCACTCACTGGATGAATATGGCGAGCGCCTGAGCACCGCGCTGACTGCACTCCAGGCCGTCAAAGAAAGCGATCCCGGGGAGCTGTCACGGGATGTGATCAATGCTGCCCTGCAGGCGCTGGCGCCACGGGAAGAAGTTCGACCGGGCCGTACTCCGGATCCACTGAGGTTGCCTTCCAGAGCCGTGGAGCCAGAGGAGAAGCGCGAACCCAGAATCACCCCGGATGCGTATCTGGAAGATGGGCTGGGCAGCCGTCCCCTGCCGCAATTGGCGGCTCACGGCGAATTTGACCTGGATGGCTTGCCAGGCGCCTCCGAGCCGCGCTGGCGGGAAGCCACTCCCGAGGTCACGTTGACGGAAGCGATTGAAGACAAGGCTGCGGAACTGGATCACGATCCGGTCCGGATTCACGCCTGGGTGCGCAATCATATCGACTGGATCCCGACCTGGGGTGCAACCCAGAGCGCCGAGCACACCCTCTCCGCTCGCCAGGGCAACGCCTTTGATATTGCCTCTTTGCAGATTGCGTTGCTACGTGCTTCCGATATCCCGGCACGCTACGTTCACGGCACCATCGAGGTAGATGCTGACGCCTTCAGAAATTGGGCCGGGGGCTTCGAAGACATCCGCAATGCGACTGATTATGCGGCTTCCGGCGGTATCCCCCTGACTGGTCTGGTGGAAGGCGGGGAAATCCGCAAGGTGCGTATGGAGCACATCTGGGTTGAGGCAGCGCTGGATTATTTCCCGTCCAGGGGTGCGGTGATGGAAGCTGCTGATGCCTGGGTGCCCCTGGATCCCTCATTCAAGCAGTATGAGTTTTTCGAAGGCATTGATGTCGCCGAGGTGACCGGCGTTGACGCCGAGCAAGTCGCCGGGCAGTTTCTCGATAGTGTTGTCGTCAACGAGGATGCGGGCTACATTCAGGGGTTTGACGCAGGGATTTTGCAAGCCACCCAGAACGACGCCGAAGCCGCACTGACTTCTTATATCGATAATCTGCCTGATGATGCCACCGTGGGTGATGTGCTGGGCGGGCAGGAAATTATCACTCGGGAATTCTCGATGCTCCCGGCACGACTGCCGAATGAAATCGCCACGGTGGGCGCGCGTTACGATGCCCTGCCTGAAGCGCTGCAGCATCGCATCACTTTGGCTTTGGGTCAGGATATTCTCGGCAACCTGCTTAATACCGTGGAATTTGCCTGGGCCGAGGTGAACGGTGAACGCATCACATTGTCCTTCAGGCCCGCCACCGAAGCGGATCGGCAGGCGCTGGAGAGTCTGTTGCCCGAGGGCGAGATTGAGGACGCCGACGACCTGCCAGCCTCGATTCCCTCCAGCCTTGTGGATGTAGTACCCGAGTTACGTATGGCTGGCGAAGTGGTGGCCACGGGTGACCCCCTGGCGGTGGGTGAGGAGATGGATTTTGCCTTCCGCGTGAACCAGCGTGGTATAGGCACGGATACGGCAGACAAGCGGGTGGTCGCCGGCTCTTATCTGCACGTTACCGTGGCCGGGGGGAGCGTATCACCCACGCGGCTTGAACATGTGCGCGAACGGGTTGAGAGGACCGCCGGGGTTCTTGACTCGGAGGACGACCAGCAGCTGGCCAGCCTTACGCGTGAAGCGCTACTCGGGGATTTGTTCCATGCCGGCATGCTGGGCTATTTCGCCCAACTGGACGTGTTCAGCCGACAGCAGGCGCGCGAGGTCGGCGCCCGTGTGAGTCTGGCGCCGTCAGCGGGCACCTACGGTTATATTCCCAACGTCAACACGCTGTTCGGGATGCCGATGGAGATCACGCCGGGCGGGGTTACGATGGACCTGGACCGCATTGCCCGTACGCTCAGCGAACCGGCTGATGCGGAAATTGATCGCGCCACCCTCAACAC
>PWQG01000174.1 GCA_003556835.1 Gammaproteobacteria bacterium | reverse complement strand
TGTGTAATAATCTTTGTAGGTGCTTTTGTTTATATGTTATTAGAAAGAGATAGTGAAAGCATATATTAGGACTTTTATGTAAAAAAGTGGCTTTAATAGAGCCATTCTCAGCACACTTTTTATCTTTAAGGTTATATTATAACCCCCTAATATTGGTAAGATTTAGACTTTGGGTCATAACTATCACCATAACTAACACCACTCTTATATTCTTTGATATTGCCCAAATATTTTACTAAAAGGTAAGTGAAACCAATAAATGTTATTCCTATTAATGAATAAGTAATACTTGAAAATAATGTTAATTGGATGCTTGTTAATCCTAACCAGTATAATCCTTTCTCCATTATATTAAATTGTAAGAATAACACATAAACTAATAATACGAACGAGATTAAATAAAAGTATAATCCTACACCGAATGTTTTTTCATTATCCATATATTGTGATGCTAAATATAAGAAAATTCCTAATAATACTAATGTTGTTAAAATTAAATAAACTACACTTAAATTATCAGTTTCATAACCTGTTGGGTTAACAAACAAGTTACCAGACAATGCACCACCTAAGCCGTCATCATAACATGAAACATGATAAGGATGGTCACCCAAACTTTCTAAATAAGAACCATTAATGTTATAATACCATCTCCCTTCACTATCATAGGTCATATTTTCTTCAATCTGTAAATCACCACTTGAATTAACCATATAAAAAGTGCAAGTTACTGTATCATTATTAATAGGATAACCATTGGTAGCATTATAAACTGCAACATAATAATTATAATGTTGTCCTTGTTTTAAATAATTGTGAGGGATCTCGCTTAATAAATATCCTTCAGGAAATTATTGAACTGTGGTAACAGGTGGTGCAGAAAAAACTAAAGGAAAACATAATAGTAATAATAAAAAAAGTAATTTTAATTTCATGTTGCAGGGATACCTCCAAACTTATCAACCAACATAATGAAAGCAATAATAAAACTTATAGCCATAATAACAAAACCAGCAATCAATGCTATTTGTGCAACATTACTTTTTTTAGTGACAGCATTTTTAGCATCTTTTATTGCTTGAACAGCACCATAATATTGGTTAGTAGTGATAGGACTAAACTTAACTTTACTGTCATCAAAAACTCTCTCCAGTTGCATTAAGTTATGACTTCCAACACCAATTTGTTTATAATATACTCTGTTTTCTTCATCAACATATTTTGGGTCAGGAGAACGATTTAAGTCAATCTTTTTTTGTGGATTAAACTTTGATGTTTTAATCCTGAACAATTTACCACCTTGTATAAAACCAGCCTTATAATTTTTTTCTTTAACTGTCCCATTATCTCTTATTTGATAAAGTCTTACTTTCCAAGTATAAATCGATTTATCTCTATAAACCAGATAAGCAATAACTATGATAAAAATTAAAGGTAATAATACTAACAAGATTGCACCAATATTAGAAATAAAACCACTCGCACCATCCATTAAACTCATCTTCTACCCCCTAATAAATTATTAAAAAAACCTTTCTTTTCTGGAACATTGTTCATATTATTATTACTTTCACTGTAAGTTCTACCGAACAAACTTCTATCACCAGCACCCATCGCTTTCTTATAACTTGCATAAGTTAATGTTGTTAAAATAGTATCAATCAAATCTAAATCACATTCATCTTCAATACCGAACTTTGTCCAATTCATATGAATAACAGGTATAATTTGTTCTAAAACATATGTTGCCATTCTCTCAATTTCCTCAATATCATAACTTGAAAATGTATTAACATCATTTAATCCAGAAGATAATGCCATAATGTATCTTGTAATACCTTTTTCATTCATTAAAGGTTTTACTGCTTCGTCGATTTTAATAAACTCTTTTTCTTCGTGATCATAATAATATCCTTTTAGAACCATTACTACTGATTTTAATAATTTACCAGTAGATAATACTTTAGCAATGCCTACATCATTTCTTTCATCTTCAATAAAAGGTGGTGCAATTCCAGAACCCTGTCCTTGTGGTGATTGTTCTTGTTGATTCATTTTTTATTTTTTTTTGGTAAAATAAAAGGTCTTATCTCCAAACCTGTGAACTGTTTACCTCTGTATTTTTTATATTGTTCTTGAGTAATACCATAATCTAATGCTATTGCCCCAACTGATGCTTGATATCTTTTAGTAATACCTTTTGGTTTAAATACTTTTCCTTTTTTCATATAAGTTAAATCATCTTTTCTTTTGGGTAGTCTAAATTTAATACCAGTAGGTGTTTTTGGTGTAGAATATCTTGGTGTTTGTATTGGCTGGATTAAATTTGATGTAGTAGAAGGTGTAGTAATACTTCTTGTTTTACTTGATTGGATAGGTTTAAAGGATTGTGCTTGTCTTACATCTAAACCAATATCAAACTTTGGCTGTTGATAAGTAATTAACCTTGTTCTTTGACGAGTTTGATAATCTGTTGCTACCCTCGACCTTACACCAGTTGTTAAACTTGCTGTCTGTGCAGTTGT
>PWQG01000306.1 GCA_003556835.1 Gammaproteobacteria bacterium | reverse complement strand
TAACTGGAGGCATACTTGGCGGAGTAGGCCAGGATCCGGGTCAGGTTGTGACCATTTTCTTCCAGGGCCTGGCGAATGGCGCCCACGCGCCCGTCCATCATGTCCGAGGGTGCCACAATGTCCACTCCCGCTTCGGCATGCGAAATCGCCTGCTTCACGAGCGCTTCCACAGTCTCCTCATTCATGACATAACCGGTATCATCAATGATCCCGTCCTGGCCGTGGGTCGTATACGGGTCCAGCGCGGCGTCGGTAATGATGCCGAGTTCGGGGAATTCTTTCTTCAGTTGACGGACTGCGCGCTGGACCAGACCTTCCGGATTCCATGCGTCGCGACCATCCAGGCTCTTGCTGTCCTGCTCCGGTGACGGAAACAGTGCGATGGCCGGAATGCCAAGGCCCAGCAGTTCCTCGGCCTCCTGCATCAGGTTGTCGAGGCTCAGCCGGTAGATGTCCGGCATGGACGGGATTTCCTGTTTCTGCTTCTTGCCCTCGACGATGAACAGGGGAAAGATCAGATCATCCGTGCTCAAACGGGTTTCCCGCATCAGGCGGCGGCTGAATTCGTCGCGGCGCATGCGGCGCATGCGGGTGAGCGGAAACTGGCGTCGGTCACTGGCTTGGGATCGTTGGGTCACAATGGTTCTCTCGACAATGGTAGGATTCGTGATCGTTTGGAAGATTGCTGAGTAACAAAAACTATATCACAGCGTCCCGACAGGGAAAATCAGGGCCTGCCGGCCCTCGTTGGTTTGCAACAGAAGGAAATGTCATGAGTAAACTCCGCGTAGTGATCGTGTTGCTCTTTGCGGTCGCCCTGTTCTCCTGGTTCTGGTTCGACCTCGGCCGGTATCTCAACCTGGCGTACGTCCAGTCCCAGCTGGACGGGATCCGCGCTTTCGCCGCGGACAATTTTTTGCTGGCAGCGGGCGCGTATTTTCTGGCCTATGTGCTGATCACCGCGCTGTCGATCCCTGGCGCTGCGGTCATCACTTTGCTTGGCGGTGCGGTGTTCGGGCTTTTCTGGGGTATTCTTCTGGTTTCCTTTGCCAGCAGTATTGGCGCCACCCTGGCTTTCCTGGCTGCGCGACTGGTCCTGCGTGATTGGGTGCAACAGCGCTTCGGGCCCTATCTGAAGACCGTCAATGAGGGAATGCGTCGCGATGGCGCCTTCTACCTGTTCACCTTACGCATGGTGCCCCTGTTTCCGTTTTTCCTGATCAACCTGGTGATGGGCCTGACCCCGATCCGGGTGCTGACCTATTATCTGGTCAGCCAGGTGGGCATGTTGTTGGGTACGGCGGTCTACGTGAATGCTGGCCGTGAGCTGGGGCAATTGGAGTCGATGGGCGGCCTGCTCAGCCCGACACTGATCGTGTCATTTGCCCTGGTGGCCATCCTGCCCTGGCTGGCGCGAGGCATCACCTCACTGATAAAGCAACGCAAAGTGTACAAGGGCTTCAGCAAGCCGAAGCAGTTCGACACCAATGTGGTGGTGATCGGCGCTGGTTCCGGTGGCCTGGTCGCTTCTTTGATAGTTGCGGGTGCCAAGGCGAAAGTGACCCTGATCGAGAAGCACCGCATGGGCGGTGATTGCCTCAACACCGGTTGTGTGCCCAGCAAGAGCCTGATCCGGAGCGCCCGGATAGCTGCCTATGTCTCGCGTGGCGAGGAGTTCGGATTGCGCAATGCCTCGGCCGAGGTGGATTTTCCGGCGGTCATGGAGCGTGTGCAGTCGGTGATTCGGGCCATCGAGCCGCATGATTCGGTGGAGCGATTCACGTCACTGGGCGTGGACTGCGTCCAGGGGGAGGCGAAAATCACTTCGCCCTGGACCGTCGAAGTGAACGGCCAGACCATCCGAACCCGAAGCATCATTGTTGCCACCGGTGCCCGGCCCGCCATCCCGCCGATCCCCGGGCTGGAGGAAGTGGAGTACCTGCACTCGGACAATGTCTGGGAATTGCGTGAGCGACCCGAGCGGTTGCTTGTAATGGGCGCCGGGCCGATCGGCTCCGAGCTGGCCCAGAGTTTCGCCCGCCTGGGCTCCCGGGTGACCCTGCTGGACATGGCGAAACATCCGTTGCCGCGAGAGGATGCGGATGCCGGAGAACTGTTGCGTGAACAAATGGAAGCCGATGGCATGCAGTTGTTGCTCGGCCATGAGGCCAAGCGCTTCGGTCGTGATGGTGATACGCAGTATCTGCTGGCTGAATCGGACGATGGCTCCGAGCAGAAGGTCGAGTTCGATAAGGTGCTGATTGCCGTGGGCCGCAAGGCCAATGTCACGGGCTTCGGAATGGAGGAGCTGGGCGTGGAGCTCTCGGACCAGGGCACCATTGCCGTGGACGACTACCTGCAGACCAAATATCCCAATATCCTGGCCTGCGGCGATGTCGCCGGCCCTTACCAGTTCACGCATATGGCTTCCTACCAGGCCTGGTTCGCTGCACTCAATGCCCTGGCCGGTGGCCTGAAGAAGTTCCGCGTTAAATAACCCGTGGTGCCCTGGGCAACCTTCACCGATCCC
>PWQG01000355.1 GCA_003556835.1 Gammaproteobacteria bacterium | reverse complement strand
GGCGAACGGGCGGACTGTCTGGAGCAGATGGCCGATCTGATGGAAGCGCAGATGCCCCGGCTGATGGCCCTGTGCACCATCGAAGGCGGCAAGACCATCAGCGATGGCGTGGCCGAGGTGCGCGAGGCCGTGGATTTCTGTCGCTATTACGCCCTGATGGCAAGGGAGGAGTTCCGGGCCAGGGACCTTCCCGGGCCCACCGGACAGACGGACCAATGGCGTCTGCGGGGCCGCGGTGTGTTTGTCTGCATCAGCCCCTGGAATTTCCCCCTGGCCATTTTCATCGGTCAGGTGAGCGCCGCACTGGTGGCAGGCAATTGTGTCATTGCCAAACCTGCCGAACAGACACCGCGTATTGCACTCGCGGCTGTGGAACTGCTGCACGAGGCTGGCATTCCGACCGAAGTGCTGCAATGCCTGACCGGGCCGGGCGAGACCGTCGGCGCCGCCCTGGTCAGCGATCCACGCGTGGATGGCGTGGCTTTCACCGGCTCCACTGATACGGCCCGCGCCATCAACCAGAGTCTGGCCACGCGCGAAGGCGCCATCGCCACCCTGATCGCCGAGACCGGTGGACTCAATGCCATGGTGGTCGACTCCTCGGCACTGTTGGAACAGGTAGTGGTGGACGTGCTGGACTCCGGTTTCCAGAGCGCAGGGCAACGCTGCTCCGCCCTGCGCATCCTGTTGGTGCAGGAGGACGTGGCTGATGAACTGATCGAATTGCTGCGCGGCGCCATGGATGAACTGGCCATCGGTGATCCCGCGGATCTGGCCACTGATGTCGGCCCGGTCATCGATGCCGACGCCCATGCCATGCTCGAGTCCCATGCTCAGTCCATGGCCCGACGCGACGACGTACAACTGTTGCACCGCAGCCAGATACCCGGGGAACTGACGGCAGAGACAAGCGGCTGGCACTATTTTCCACCGCATCTGTATGAAATCGGCGATCTGTCTGTGCTGGAACGCGAGGTCTTCGGCCCGATTGTGCACCTGATGCGGTATCGCAGCGAAGACATCGACTCGGTGATCAAGGCCGTCAACGCCACCGGTTATGGCCTGACCTTCGGCATTCACAGTCGCCTCGACAGCACCGCCAGGAGACTGGCCGCACGTATTCGTGCCGGCAATGTCTACATCAACCGCAACATCATCGGCGCGGTGGTCGGCGTACAACCTTTCGGCGGCACTGGACTGTCCGGCACCGGCCCCAAGGCTGGTGGTCCGTTATACTTGCACCGCTTTGCCAGCGAGCAGGCCATCAGCAACAACACCACGGCGGCCGGGGGCAATGCCTCCCTGATGGCCCTCGACGAATGAGCGAACCCCCGGATCCGGCGGAACAATACGGTCTTCCGCCCCGGTCCCATTCCGGTACAATGCCAGCTTGATCCCCCAGGAAATTCGAACATGCAGTACCGCCGACACCTCCTCCTGCCTTGCCTGTTCTGCCTCGCCACCCTGGCGCTGACCCCAGCCCTGGCCCAGGATTCACCACCCCCCCCGAACGAACCTCCACCGGTAGAAGAGGAACTTCCACTCTGGGAGCTGGGTGTTGGAGCTGGCGCATTGCACATCCCTGACTATCCGGCCGCATCCCAGCACCGGATCCGGGGCATCGCCCTGCCCTATGCCGTCTATCGGGGCGAAATCTTCCGTCTGGGTGACGGACAGGCGGCCCGCGCCGTGGCGGCCGAAAGTGATCGCTTTGAATTGTCCCTGTCATTCGACGCCGCCTTTGATGCCAGTAGTGAGGACAACCGGGCCCGTGAAGGTATGCCGGACCTGGACTACATGTTCGAGGTCGGGCCCCAGCTCATCATCAACCTGGGCGACTACGAATTTACCAATGGCGGCTACAGTGACCTGAAACTGGCCCTGCAAGCCCGCGGTGTCTTCTCCACCGACTTCACCCGTCTGGATGATCGCGGCAAGGTGCTCGAACCGATGCTGCGGTATCGCCATTATGGCCTGGTCTGGCCCGAGTTCGACCTGAGCATCTCCCTGCGCCCCGTCTGGGCGGATCGCAGGCTGCACGCCTATTTCTACGATGTGCGCGATGAGTTCGTGACCGAAGACCGACCGGCCCATCACGCGGAAAGTGGTTATTTTGGCACCCACCTGAATTTCTATGGCTCCTGGCACGTCACCGATCGCTTCGAGGTATTCGGCGGTGTCCAGACCCTGACGCATAATGGCTCGGCCAATACCGACAGTCCGCTCTACCGTCGCAACTTCAATGCCTCCGTGGGCATCGGTTTCATCTGGAAGGTGCTGGAGAGTGAACGCATGGTGACCCGGCCCAACTGAAGCCGGACGCAAGGAACACGGAGTTATGGCGGAACCACTGAAGAATCATTACGGGCCGGATGTCCCTCGCCGTATCGCCGGCATGATCGAGGCCGTTCATCCACCCTTCCCGACCGCCGCTTTCCTCGACCATGCCCTGGATGGTTATGAAGCACTGGAACTGCTGCCGCGCGGCCGACGGATTGCCCACAGTCTGCGCGAATTTCTGCCGCAGGACTACGG